>CAYLRS010000068.1:0-7809 GCA_964385895.1 uncultured Dehalococcoidales bacterium | reverse complement strand
CTACAGACATAAATGCTATTTCACCGCCCGCCTGATATCACAGGTTAACCGCTTCTTCACGCAGATTGAGATACACCCGGGGGCTACCATAGGAAGACGTTTCTTCATCGACCACGGTGCAGGCGTGGTAATCGGCGAGACCTCGGAGATTGGTGACGACGTGCTCATGTATCAGGGTGTGGTGCTGGGCGGTACGGCCCTTGAGAAAAAGAAACGCCATCCTACCATTAGAAATAATGTGGTCATAGGTTCGCGTGCCATCGTGCTTGGCCCCATCACCGTGGGAGAGGGTGCAAGAATAGGCTCAGGCTCAGTTGTAATCAGGTCCGTACCCCCGGGTGCCACCGTGGTCGGCGTCCCCGGCAGGATAGTAGAAGAGCACCGCGCGCCACGGATAGATCTGGACCATCACCTTTTACCAGATCCCGTGGCCGAGGCCATACGCCTCGTCCTCCTGGAGCAGGACAAGCTGGAGGAGCGCATAAAAAAGCTTGAAAGCTCCGCGGGGTTGACTTCCCCAGAGGATGAGCTCAAGGAAATCGAATCTAAAATCAAACACGAGTTCGATAACCAACAAGACGGGTAAGCCACTCCCTTATAACTTTCGATCTGTCTCGGTATGTTTGCCCCACCAGTCCAAACAGGTTAAAATAGTACAACTAGGCTCCTATGAAGGCTATTATTCTTGTCGGTGGTGAAGGCACCAGGCTCCGCCCTCTCACCTATTCCATCGTAAAATCCATGGTCCCCGTTTTAAACAGGCCTTTCATGGAGCACGTCATCCGCAAGCTGGCCAAACATGGGATAAAGGAAGCTGTGCTCGCCATGGGCTATAAGCCTGATTCCATCTATGAGTATTTCCAGAACGTCACAGGGCTGGACATCAAGCTTACGTACAGCCTTGAGGAAAAGCCCCTCGGTACTGCCGGCGCCGTTAAGCATGCCGCACAGCACGTTGAGGATACCTTCTTCGTGCTTAACGGTGATACGTTCTCTGACATCGATTACACGGAGATGCTGCACTTGCACAGGCGCAATAAAGCCAGGGCTACCATCGCCCTTACCCATGTTGAAGATCCAACGATTTTCGGCGTGGTGGAAACAGACCGGAGCGGCAGGGTAAAGGCTTTCATAGAGAAGCCCGCCCGGGACAAAGTCACCAGCCACTGGATAAACGCCGGTATATACATCCTTGAACCCGAAGTGCTCGACTACATACCAGAAAATGAATTTTACATGTTCGAACGCGGCGTCTTCCCATGCATGCTTGCCAGCGGCGAAAGGGTCTACGCTTATAAAAGCAAGGCCTACTGGATAGACATGGGTACGCCGGCCAAGTACCACCAGCTAAATCGCGACCTGCTGCAGGGCAAATGTTCAACCGCAATACAGATTCCCGGTGCTATCAGTATAGGCGATGGAAGTAAGATACACCCTGGTGCCAGGTTGACCGCTCCGGTTATGATAGACCGTGATTGTATAATAGACGAAGAAGTCGAACTCCGCGGCCCGGTAGTTATAGGCACCGGATGTCATATCCACAGGAAAGCCGTGGTCGACAATTCAATTCTATGGGAGAATATAACCGCAGGAGCAGAAGCAGTGATATTTAACAGTGTTATAGCCAGCGGTGCTAAGATAAAAGAAAAGGCACTCCTGCACGGCGAGACCATCAACCACGTTGCGCCTGATGCTCCCGGCAAAAAGTAAATATATTCTGGAGGAAAAATGGCGGGAAATATAAAAAACGTCGGAGAAATGCATTTCAAAACAGTAGTGCTCGATTCGCAGAAACCGGTGCTCGTCGATTTCTGGGCGGTCTGGTGCGGGCCCTGCCGCATGGTGGCGCCCATCATCGACGAGCTTTCCGAGGAGTACAAGGATAAGGTTGAGTTCGCCAAGGTGAATGTTGACGAAGCTTCCAAGATTGCCTCCACCTATTCTGTGATGAGCATCCCCACAATCATAGTCTTCAAGGGCGGCAAGCCTGTTGAGCAGGTTATCGGCTACCGGCCGAAGAAAGATATACAGAAAATGCTGGATAAGGCTCTGGCGCCATAGTGAACCAGTTAAACGATATATCGTACTGGACCGCTTTCGGCGCAGGCCTATTGTCCTTCTTTTCGCCCTGCGTTCTCCCCCTCGTCCCTGCTTACCTGGCAAACCTGGCTGGTGCATCCGCTCTGGAAACGGTATTTGAAAAAAGGAAGGTTCTTCTCACTTTTTTACACAGCGTTGCCTTCGTACTCGGCTTTTCGATACTTTTCATCCTGATGGGTGCTTCGGCAGGGTTAATCGGCTCTGCCATAACAGCCTACGCAGAGACACTCAGGATAGTCGCCGGCGTCATGGTAATCTTATTCGGCATCTTCCTCATTGCCGCCTATAAAATACCCTGGCTGAACTATGAAAAGCGCTTGCATGTCGGGGGCGCCCGTTTTCCAGGATACATAAGGTCCATCCTGATTGGAGCTCTTTTCGCCGTCGGCTGGACGCCCTGCATCGGGCCGATACTGGGTTCGATACTTTTCATTGCTGCTTATACTCAGGAAACCGCCAAGGGCGCAGTCCTGCTAGCCATATATTCGCTGGGTCTGGGTATCCCCTTTTTATTGATCGGTCTTGCATGGGGATACATTGTACCTTTGTGGAAAAGCATAAACCGCTACCTGGTCTTGATTTCTATCTTGAGCGGCATCCTGCTTATAATAATTGGAATACTGATGTTAACCGGCCAGTTGACCTGGCTCAGCCGTTTCGCGACTTAATCCGTTAATAATATAAAGGGAGACGTTATAATGAGAGCCTTCATACCCACTATTATGGCAATTGGACTTATGCTTATTCCCATGGCCAACTGCGGGACTCCGCAGGCGTGTCCGAAAATCGGCGATAAAGCACCGGATTTCACCCTTCCCGCAATCGATGGGACATATGTTAGCATCAGCAACTTTGCCGGGAAGCCGGTGATAATAAATACATGGTCCGTTAGCTGCATTGAGTGCAAGAAGGAGATGCCCTATTTCCAGGAAATCTGCAATCAGTATGTGCCAAAGGGCCTTATTTTCTTATCTATCAATACTATGGACAGCACGGGAACAATAAAGGAATTCCTATCTAAAAACGGGTACAATTTTACAGTTTTGTTGGATTTAAAAAACGACGTCTATAAAAAATTCTGCTGTCCCAAGAATGCGGACCCCAATACGTTCTTTATCGGTGCTGACGGGGTTATTAAGTCAATTAAAATCGGCGGGTTTGCCAGCAAAGACGAACTGGCAAACGAAGTCAGGAAAATTGTGACATCGCCGTAATCAGGCATTATAAATACAGGTTGATTCTATGAATAAATTACAGACTCCGCATTTCTTATGGATACTTGCAGCGGTAATAATTGTATTTCTAATATCAGCAGTCATCATCGATCAGGTGACTCATTCCAATCCAGCACCGGCTACTAACCCTGTTTCCAATGCACAGAAAAACGTAAAAACCGGCAATAGGGTTGGTGATCTCGCTCCCGATTTTAAGCTGATGACTATTGATAACCGCGAAATCAACCTGAGCGACTACCGCGGTAAAAATGTCATTCTTAATTTTTGGGCTACCTGGTGTGGACCCTGTAATTTTGAATTACCATTTATTAAAGCAGTCGATGAAGAATGGTCAAAAGCAGGAGTTGTAATTATAGCGGTAAATACACAGGATACTTTCGAACGAGCAAGCAGTTATGCCAAAACAAATGAATTGAAATTTATCATTCCAGTGGATGTAAAGGGCAGTTTAATAAATCTTTATGCTGTCAGAGGCATGCCGACTACTTTCTTCATCAATAGGGATGGCATTATCACATCCATTAAAATCGGCCCGTTTATCGGAAAGGACGAGGTCGAAGAGAGAATGAAGTCCTTCGAATGACCTGCTTTGTTTCTTAATTTTAGGTTATAATATGTCAAATACGCTTGGTTGCGCATTTTGCTCTTAGTTGTACAGATGTATAATCAGCATAATATAATCCAAGAGATTGCGGTAAAAAAAACGGAACTTGATGCATGCCGAAAAGAATTGGCCCTGCTGCAAACAAGGTTGAAGGTCGGCGAGATTAACCTGGACACATATCAGGCAAAAAGCAAAGGCCTGGCAGAGAAAATAGAAGTACTGGAGAAAAAAGTCCTTGAGCTGCAGAACCTTGTGAATGCCAGGCCTGCGGGCGATACTCCAATTCAGGAGTCTGCCAGGCAAATTGAGGACAAAGAACCATTAATGGGAAAACATGAAGCTAGCTTGAAAGACCGGGTAAAGAAAAACCGCGTTCTAAGCATTGTCATCGCGGTCGCTATCATCGGATTGCTTATTTGGGGAGCGCTTGCCCTGTTTTTACCCGGAATCGGTTCCAATGTGGGCAATACCGCGCCTGACTTCGTAATGCAGCTGGGAGACGATAAGACTTCCGCCCTGAGTTCTTTCAGGGGAAAGAACGTAATACTGGTTTTCTGGGACCGCGATTTCTGGGACGGGCAATTCTTCCAGGTGAACGGCGTCGTACGTAAACTATACTTGCCAGATAAATTAAACGAGATCTACAGTAAGTACTCGCGTGATGAACTTGAAGTCATAGCTGTAGCCTCGGGCACCAGCAACGACGAGGTTGATAAATTGATCAGCGACTACGGAGTAAGTTTCCCCGCGATAGTTGACTCCTATGGCAAGCTGCGAACCGAATATAATATCTCCTATGAACCCACATATATTTTCGTCGATAAAAGCGGAATAATACGCGCAAGGGTGGAAGGGCCGATAATAAACCTGAGTGACCTCGAGCAGATTCTTTATAACATCGGGAAAAACGGCGAAATAAAGCAAGTTAGACCTCCCATCACGGACGTGCTGATCCAATCCGTTAGCGAAAAAAGCGCTGTAGTCAACTGGGTGACAGAAAAACCTACCACGACGCAGGTAGATATAGATGGCAAGAACATACAAACTATAATCACTCCAGCACCTCAAACGCTGCATTCGCTCACACTCCGCGATCTCTGGCCAAATACTCCATACCACGTCAGGATCGTTTACAATATCAACAATATCAACGTCTCGGAACACTCATTCAGCGCCCTCTCAGACACTATCGTCTCCAGGCGCTACGTGTTTACCACGTCCATCAATGATATGAGCTACCCTGAGATCTCCAGCATCAGCGTAGGTTTTATTACCGACTCCTCAATTACGGTCACATGGAAGACGGACGAACCGACCACAGGTGAGGTCGACTACGGCGTAACCAAGGAATACACCGGGACCGCTAGCCAGGGAGATAAAATGTCCATCTGGCACACGGTGAGAGTAGATGGACTCAAATCGGGAACCTTATACTACCTCAAGTTCAGGTCAAAGGATGTCGGAGGCAGAGAGATGGTCCAGGAAATTGAACCCGTGAAAACACAGGGCCCGATTGAAACAGCGCCGGTGGTTGGCAAGCGCGCTCCGGACTTCACACTTGAAACCATCGACGGGAATCGCTATAGCCTGGATCAGTTCCATGGAAGAAAAGTGCTGCTCAATTTCTGGCTGATAGGCTGCGCGGCATGCGAAGTCGAGATGCCTCTTTTACAGAATATTTATAGCAAATACAACCGCGACCAGCTCATCATACTAGCTGTGAATGTCCGCGGTGAACCGGATAAAGTAAAGTTATACGTAGGCACAGAGAAACTTACCTTCCCTGTCCTCATAGATAGCGAAGGTACGGTTGACAATCTGTATAAACCACCATTCTTCCCCACAACCTTCTTTATCGATTCCAACGGCATTATCCGCGAAATTAGGACGGAACGCTTCCAGACTGTCAGCGAGATAGACGACATCCTGGAAGATATGAATTAACACATTTCACCACGCTCTGCGTATCACGGGTTGCCAGTATGGAAAACAAGAGCCGTTTCCTTAAATGGGTTATAGCCCTGCTACTTCTTCTCTCCGTCGGCACCCTCGGCTATGTCGTTATCGAAGGATGGAACTTATTCGATTCCCTATATATGACAGTGATAACCATTGCCACGGTCGGATTCGGTGAAGTTCACCCGCTTTCGACCGGTGGCAGGGTTTTCACCATCATTCTCACGCTAGGCGGGGTGGGCACCGCCTTCTACATTTTGAACAGTTTGGTAAAGGCAACGCTGGAAGGCGAATTCGGGATCTTCAGGAGGCGTCGTATGGAGGCAATGATAAAAAAGCTCAATAATCATTTTATTCTGTGCGGCTATGGCCGCGTCGGTGAGGCCATCGCCAGTACCCTGAAGCAGCAGAAAGCAGATTTCGTCGTCATAGACCACAGCCTTAATAGCTACACGCGGGCAGTGCAGCAGGACTGCCTTACTATCATGGACGATGCCACCAGCCATGATGTGCTTACACGTGCCGGGATTGAAAAGGCAAGCAGCCTGATAACCGCTTTCGGCGATGACGCCGATAATACTTACGCCGTCCTCACAGCCCGTGAGCTTAACCCCAGGCTGACCATAATCGCCCGCGCCAACAACAACGATGCCGCCAAGCGACTCAAGCAGGCCGGCGCCAGCCATATAATACTGCCCGAAGTAATCGGGGGGGTGCAAATGGCGCGGCTAGCATTGCGTCCCACCATTGTTCAATTCATTGAGACCGTCCTCTCCGGCAAGGAGGGCGAATTCCTGGTCGAGGAGGTTTACATCGGCGAGGGGTCAACACTAACCGGGATGACCATTAAGGATATCGAGGAGCGCTTCTCCGGCGTGCGCATACTGGCCGTCAGGGAGAAAGATGGTGACCTCATAATCAACCCCAGGCTCGCAACGCTGGTCGAAAGTGGCGGCAGCCTCACCGCGTTTGGCACCATGGAGCAGTTACAGGCAATTGAGGGCTGCTGCACCTTCAACCGGAACGGTGCGCCCAAACTGGTTGTGCCGGATTTATGAAAAACGCGTCGCCGCCGGGCGTCTTCAGGGGGTTTACGTTTTGACGAAAATACTTTATTGCATAACCGCTATCTTCATTTTATTCACTTCCGCATGTTGTAGACCGTATGCAAAGCAAAATAATTCCGAAACTCAATCTGAGCCAACTGCGCCCTACAATACCGTTAAAAATTCGCCTGTAATCGTCTCCAGCCGCGCATGGGCCATTCCGCTGTGGCTGTATCAGACGATGAAGGCAATACCTTCTCTTACCTGTATGATTTTTCAACCAGGCAATTCATAAATGTATCCGTCACGGTAAAAGATAACAGGATTGATAAGTCATGAATTGTAAAGCATCATTTGGTATCGCGCTGGCTGTACTGATTATCCTGGCTTCTTCCCCCGCTTGCAGGATAAGGAACACTATTAATTCTTATCTAACCACGGTGGTTCCTGCCACTGAAAACAGGACGGGAGTGGACTCGGGCACACCATCCGGCAGCACATCATTTTCTCCAGACTGCTCCTCTAATATACAGATTAATGGACTGGATCGTCACTACTTTGTCCACCTCCCACCAAATTTTAATAAGGATAAATCCTGGCCGCTGGTGTTCTGCCTTCACGGCGGGGGTGGCGAGGGAAAAGGTATCAACGGTCTTACCGGCTACAATGCCGTAGCCGACAGTCAAGGATTTATTGTGGTTTACCCGGACGCCATAGAACACAATTGGAACGACGGACGTGGCGACCTTATGGTCAGGTCACATATTGAGAATATCGATGACGTTGCCTTCATTTCGGCTCTAATAGATAAGCTTGCAGGTGAATATAATATAGACAGGAAAATGGTATATGCTACGGGTATCTCCAA
>CAYLRS010000067.1:0-7813 GCA_964385895.1 uncultured Dehalococcoidales bacterium | reverse complement strand
CCTTAAGGTTAGAAATGCCCGGATGGGGGTCGTCTTCTCAGGAAATAGCGAGCGCTTCGGCGAGGTCTATATCACCGGTGTAGAGCGCCTTGCCTATGATAGCGCCCGAAACCCCCAGGACGGCAAGCTTTTTGAGGTGATCAACGGATGCTATGCCGCCCGAGGCAAAAACAGGTATATTCACGTTCTTGACCAGCTCTGCTGTGGCCTCGTAGTTGGGCTCGGTGAGCGTGCCGTCCCGCTTCACGTCGGTGTAGATGATGCGCCTGGCTCCGATGGCCGCCATCATGCGGCTGAGCTCCAGGGCTGTCGTGTTGGATATCTTCTGCCAGCCGTGGGTGGTCACATAGGAATCCCGCGCGTCGATACCCACCACGATGGCATCACCGAAGCGGCGGATGATGCGTTTGGTCAGCTCCACCTGCTCAACTGCCACAGTTCCCAGTATGACCCGCTTCACGCCCAGCTTGATTAGCTGCTCCACCACCTCCTCCCGTCTTATGCCACCACCAAGCTCGACCGCCAGTCCGGTATTTTTCACGATATCCTCGATGGCCTTCGTATTGCGCACCTCGCCTGCGGCGGCGCCGTCGAGGTCAACCAGATGCAGCCATTGTGCGCCCTTTTCCTGCCACTTCAGCGCTGTCGCGACGGGATCGTCGGAAAAGACAGTTTCCTTGCTGTAATCGCCCTGGTAAAGGCGGACGCACCTGCCGCCTTTCAAATCTATGGCCGGTATGATTTCCATCTTATTTTTTGTGCTTAAAGATTACGCCCCCGACCTCGAGCGCGTCAATTTCCGCCTGCGAATAACCGGCGTTGAGCAGGATTTCTTGCGTATGCTCGCCGAGCAGCGGAGCCCTGATTGTATTTATTAACTCCATGCCCGAAGCCTTAAATGGTATGTGCGCCAGCTTCATTTTGCCCACGCCCGGGTAGTCCATTTCGAACAGTATTTGCCTGGCCTGCACCTGCGGGTCGTTCACTACTTCCGGGATCTCAAGCACCGGCGCGCAGGGGATGCCGGCAGCCTCAATGCTGGCCAGCACTTCATCGCTGGGGTGTTTCTTTAAAACCGCACCCAGCTTTGCGACTAATTCGTCCCGGTGCTCGAGCCTTTTCTGGCTTGTGGCATAACGTTGGTCACTCCCGATCTCATCGAGCCCCAGCGCCTGGCAGAAACCTTGCCAGAACCTGTCATTGGTGACGCCTACGAAAATATATCTGTCAGCGGTCTCAAAGCACTGGTATGGCACGAATGCAGGATTGGCCGAACCCATCCTGGGCATAGCAAAGCCCGTGTAGGAATAGCCTGTAATGAACGGGCTCATAAAAAATACCGCGGTATCAAAGAAAGCTGCGTCTATGCGCTGGCCTTGGCCTGTCTTTTCACGCGCCAGCACAGCCAGCACGATGCCATAGGCTGCCAGGAACGCCGTGCCAAGGCCGATAACGCCCGGGCCGACCCTGACCGGCGGCCTTCCCGGTTCGCCGGTTGTTGTCATGAAGCCGGACATAGCTTGCGTCACGGGATCGTATGCCGGCCTTGCGCTGTAAGGTCCGGTCTGACCGAAGCCGGAGAGCGAGCAATATATGATCCGCGGGTTTGAGCTTTTGATAGATTCGTAGCCGATGCCGAGCTTATCTGCTGTGCCGGGAGCGAAGCTCTCGACAAGTACGTCGCAAGTGGCGGCGAGTTTGCGGGCTATTTCTTTGCCTTCCGCGGTTTGCAGGTTAAGCGCCAGGCTGCGCTTGTTGCGGTTGGCGTTGTAAAAGACCGCGCCTGCACCGCCCTGGCGGTACGGCTCGCCATGCCGGGGCTCTACCTTGATCACATCGGCGCCCGCCTCGGCCAGCATGAGAGTACACATAGGACCATCCGCAGCGTGACTGAAATCCAGGACCTTCAATCCTTCAAGTGGAAACACGGGCTACCCCTTATAAGACACCTTCTAAGGAAATGTTAAATATTAAATTAAAACAGTAACACTATACGAGTCTCAAGACATTAAACTTATCGCTTCAATATGTGTACTGCGCAAGCGGCATTATCTCCCGCTAAAGTGCCACCGGAGCAGTGCCCAAGAGCTACCTTTGCATCAGCAACTTGTCTTTCGCCTGCCTCTCCTCGTAGATGCCAGACCAACTCGCAAATCTGAGCGACACCGGTTGCCCCGATAGGATGTCCCTTAGATAATAAACCTCCGCTCGGATTTATTGGGAAAGCACTGCCAAGGTCCCATCTTCCTTCATCAAGCGCTTTGGTATACTCCCCCGGCTTGCAAAAACCAAGGTTCTCGCAGCGTACAATCTCTGCGATTGTAAAACAGTCATGAACCTCAGCAAAATCTAAATCCTCTGGTCCTATCCCTGCCATCTCATAAGCCTGCTTGGAGCACCTTCTCTCCAAATCGTTAATGGTCAGGTCACCTTGTTGCTCAAAGTTTCCAGAAGTTAACGCAGAAGCAGCAATATAGATAGGTTTCGTTGTGTATTTCTTAGCTACTTTTTCAGAGCACAGAATAGCTGCTGCTCCCCCATCCGAAATAGGAGTAGCTTGAAACAGTGTTAAAGGCTCTGCAACCATGGGTGATTGAAGCACTTCTTCTACTGTGAGCTTCTTCTTGTACTGCGAGCGCGGATTCAAGCAACCATTTGCATGATTTTTCACTGAAATTTTCGCAAGTTGCTCAATGGTGGTGCCGTACTTTTCCATATGTTTCTGTGCTCTCATTGCCCACCAGCCGGCCGGTTGGAATCCAACCATTGCCTCTATGGAACGATCCTTATATGAAAGTGGTGATGGGCCTTGCTCAGTGAGCTTCTCGACTCCAAGGGCTAGGGCAATGTCATAAAGCCCTGACATTATTGCTAGCCAAGCTTCCCTAACAGCACAGGAACCACTTGCACAAGCATCTTCAACTCGTGTAATAGGTATTTGATTAATCCCCACGTCCTTCAGGATGGCCTGGCCTATGACATCACGTGCCACTATTACATTCCCACAATAGGCGATTTGAATATCCTTCGGATTAATGCCAGCGTCTGTAATGGCATCCCAAGCAGCCTTTACTCCTAATTCCTCTATACTTTGACCAATAAGTTTCCCGAACTTAGTCATTCCCACTCCAATTACTGCGACTTTTCTCACCTTTTCTCTCCTTTAAGAAGGAATTGAGATATTATTTTCCTGTCTGGCTTAAGACCTTGAACGAGGTATAAAAGAATACCACACAATCTCATTGCCATTTTGATCCTCACCTGCCCGCCTCAAGGCTAATTCCATTTCTACGCCCGGTACCAGCAAATCTAATTCTCCCTCCAGTAGCGAGAGTACTCTTGCCCCCTCTGACAGGTCAACGTATCCGAATGAATAAGGGGCACTAAAGCCCGGAGGGCATAATGATTGTCGCCTTATCACCGTAAAACTATACAACTTCCCATTCTTACTAAGCGGTACCGGCTTCACTGTGTCATCTCTACCGCACTTTGGGCAGATCATACGCTGTGGAAAGTAAACATTTCGACAGCATTCACACTTGCTGCCTTGCAGGTAAAAGTTATTCTTATCTCTTCCATCTACTCTGAGCACTCGGTCATTGAGTGAGACCCTCTTCTTTTCAGCCCTACCTTTGTTTTCAGACTTTGTCATATTGCGAATCTCCTTACCATAATCTATCTGTCGGCTGCTGACTTAAATTAACTCGCTTGGCACCTTGCTGTCTATGTCGCAAAGGTCTTGGCCCATGTACTTGCCTACGAGTCTCATCAAGGAAATCACGGGGAGCCTTCTGCTGGCGACTAGATCTTTAGCATTTCTCAAATTATCCTTTCTCATCATTACACTAAGTACGGCACCACCATATTGCACGTCACCAACTAGCTGCGCCCCCAATAACCTACCATCTCCAAGGATAAGCCGGCAATAATACTTGCGATTCACCCAATCAACAGTCCTAAATTCCCTAAAGCTACTAGTTTGCAGCACCGACTCGCTGCTGCCCATCGAAATAGCGTCTATGCCAGGGAGATTCAACGCAGCGAGCTGATATGAGCCCGGGTACTCCTTGTATTTGCCGGCACAGTTACTAGCCGCAACTATGCCCTGCAATCTGGCATCATACCATTTGAGGCTGAGCCTAGGCTTACCAGTAATCAAATCCTCTACTTCTATGCAGTCCCCGCAAGCATAGATGTCAGGAGTGCCTGTCAGCATCTGCCTATTCACTTTAATGCCTCCGAGCTTGCCAACTTCCAACCCCACGTGCCTTGCCAACTCAACTTCTGGCACCATACCAGTAGTTAAAACCACCATGTCACAATCTATAGTCTGGTTAGCGGTCACTAATTGTTTCACCGCTCCGTCTCCCTTGATCTCCAATACTTTTTCCTCGGTGAATACTTCGACCCCCTGGTTCCGGAGATGCTTCTCAAGTAGCAAAGCTGCTTTTCTATCAAATGCCCGAGGTAATATTTGGCCTTCAAGCTCTATCAAAAAAACTCTCAGCCCCTTCTTACTCAAGGCTACACTCACTTCGACACCTATCGGCCCAGCTCCAATCACCACTGCCCTCCGACCTCCATAACGCAATATCTGATCGGCATCGCTCAAGGATTTGAAGAAGAAAACCCCCTTTTTGGTAGCCCCAGGAATAATCGGAGCTACCGCTCGACTTCCAGTGGCAATAATCAGCTTATCATAAGATATTTCCCGCTTATCAGAAAGGACTACCTTGTTCTTAGTATCGATTCTAATAACTTGCTCGCCGAGGAAGACTTTGATGCCTTGCTGACGATAATCACTAAGGGACTTAAGAAAAACCCTTTTCCTGCTCAGTGTTCCAGACACATAGCGGCTCAAGACACATGGCGAATATTCAGGAAGGGTCTCGGCGGAAAGCAACTTGATATCGGCCTCTCCATCAAGTTGCCTTACGGTAAAACCAACCGAAGTTCCTGCTGCACCGCTGCCTATGATAGCTACTCGCACAGTCTAATCACCTAATTCTCTGGCACAGTCAGACTCGACACAGACTTCCTAACTGTTTTCTAAGACAGCAAAATTTGTGGCTGTTCCTAAATAGGACTCAAAATCTCTCTTGCTTTAACTTCTGGCTCTTGTGTAGGCGTATTTATTCATCCTCCCGCCATCATTGAAACAAAAATGATTTCCACCTCACGCTCATCTGTCAACTCGGTGTCCAGTCCCTTTTGCCGGCAAACCGAACCATTCAAAAACAAAACATAGTCAATGTTCATCTCTCCAGTTCTCCGTTTCAAAAGTTCGATCCCCCATCTGTTGGATAATTCTTCGAGCACAGCCCTAAGCGTTAAATTCTGAACTTCCAATATTACCTTTTCACCCTGTCTTATCCTTGGGATGAATCTGGTTCTTACCGCGATTTTCATAGCTTTCTACTGCCCAGTTCTTGCTCTCATCAGCATCAATGTCCACCAAGATTCAGCAATCCCTTGAATGCTTGGGGCACACTGCTAGCCGCGCGGGAATACCATAATCAGCACAACCTAATGGCTACAGTACCTATGACCTCGTATTGTTCCAAGCTGAACTCTTGACTTTCCTAGTCAGGTAATATCTTCCGCTTTTCCATGTCATCAGCCACATCCTTTAAACCTAGTTTCTCTAGCTTTGCCCTGGTAGGTATTCCAGTCTTTAGGTCGCAGCCTCTAAGGCTATAATACTCGTCCAAAACCATATCATAGTCTTCAAATTTTACTGGTAGCATTCTATGATCATAGATAGGGTGAGGCTCACCATGTTCCAATTGCCACCTTAGAGAAAAAGGATAATCATGTACCCTTCTTATTCCCTCTCGTGCGTTGTAGGCGCGTTCGAGCATAAACTCTCGTTCTGCGGCCCTCACCAAATCTTCTTCGGCGAAATTTAGCCCAGTCGTGACCGACAGGAGCTTGCTGAAATCAGCCATACCTAGGCCAGTAAGAGATAGAGCCCACCATGAAGCGAACTTACATACTCCGGTCATATCACATATTGCACACAAATTCTCAAACTCATAGACAACTTGTGCTTTTACAGCATCGGCCGACCACGGCTCTGTAAGCGAATTAGGGTCATTGTATCTTTCTTGGCCTAGCTTACTCAGATATTCACGGGTGATTCCCCATTCCTCACGCATACCGAGCGAGTAAATAGTAGGGCCTCCCACAAGGTGGTCAAACCCGCGTGTAGCTACATTTAGAGCCAATGTGTACGCAAGACTGGTCCCTATTCCTGTGCCAGCCATACCGGCATAAAGCCCTTTGGTATGCGTTGCGTACTTTTCTGAGCCCCTCCCAAGTCTTTGAGCTGCTCTCACTGGATGGGTGTCTAATAGTTCACCGAACCCTTCTTTATATGCCATCTTCCGCAGCAACTCCAGCATGACATCCTCGTTCCCCCAAGTGACTTCAAGTCCATCGGTGTCAGCTTTAGTAATAATACCAGCTTCATAAAGGGTCATTGCCCAATTTATTGCCGCACCTAAGGAATCCAGGTTTACGCCCAATTGATTGCAGAGATTATTGACTCGGCATAGGAAAGCTGCATCGAACCCCCTACAGCCTATTCCTACCCAGAGCTGTAAATTGCCTTCAATTCCCTCTCCTTTCGTCCCCTTATACTTGCCTTTCTTCACGTCATAGAAATTACTGCAGTGGAGAGGGCATCCAAAGCATGCAAGTTTCTTTTTGTAGAGTGGCGCAAATGCTTTTTCTTCTATGGCTTCTGAACCTTTTGCGAACAGCATTCTGACTAGCGGAGAACGAGCATAAGCACCACCGACCCAACCTGTTGTGCCGTATCGAGTATGCGTCTCATAAAGTGGGTCTTCTTTGAACCTTTTGCGGAGGGAATTTGATAGCAACAGCAGGTCTTTTGGTTTTGCCACAGTAACTCCTTTGCTGCCGCGGCAGGCCACCCCTTTTAGATTCTTGGAACCCCAGATGGCTCCAATGCTGCACTTACCTGCCGCACGACTTAGGTCGCTGATCACACAGGAGGAAAAGCATAGATTCTCTCCAGCCGGGCCTATCAATAGAGTGGCAACGTCAGGATCACCAAGTTCCTGACAGATCATTTGGCGCGTCTCCCATGTGGTATGCCCCCAGAGATGGCTGGCATCCCTTAATTCCACATGGTCATCCTCAATCCAAAGGTAAACGGGATTTTCTGATTTGCCACAGATTATGATAAGATCATAACCCGCCCATTTCATCTCCGGGCCGAAGTTACCCCCACCATTGCTACGAGCGTATATTCCGGTCAGCGGTGATTTAGCGACTAATTCGTATCGGCCACTTGCTGGCGCCAATGTGCCACTAAGTGGCCCTTGACCGATGATTATGACAGCCTTCGGATCCAAAGGATCAATGTCTGGCCCTACTTCATCATACAGTACTCTCGCGCCAAATCCGCTTCCTCCAACGTATTTCTCTGCCCAATCACGCGGCAGAACTTCACTTTCTATTTTATGTTCTGAAAGATCAACCTTTAATATCTTGCCTGCCCAACCGTTCATTGTGGCCACTTTTATACCTCCTTACAATTCCAAATTTTTTGTATTCTGAGAAGGATAATGCATTACCTTGTTCTGCACAAGGCATGGTTAAGCACTTTGGGACTTAGTCTCAATCAAGCGTGAGAGAGACCGCGTTATTTTCTCTATAGTACTGCGCCTCCTTATGGCGATGCCTTTATTGGCTTTAACATATTGAATCGCCCCAGTCTCACAAACCTTTACGCATTGTGGATCCCCATCGCACAGGTCACACTTTATTATCTTTCCTTCGAGGG
>CAYLRS010000066.1:0-7813 GCA_964385895.1 uncultured Dehalococcoidales bacterium | reverse complement strand
CCATTTTAAGAGGTTCCGTTAACCTGGGCTGCTCTGCGGGGGGCGATGAAAGGTCAGCCACGGGGAACTGGAACGGACCACTTCCGGATGTCTCGGCGACCTTGAAAGGTTTGCTGACCGGGTTGGCAGGCCGCACCTGGTCTACGGGTTTGTTTATCTTCGAGGTAGTGGCAGTTGTCCTGTTATGCTGCCATTCCCTGCTGTTAGCAGGTTCGCCTGAAAAAGCCTTGTCCTTTGCACCCTGGGAGATGACACTTTCAACCAGTGCTAACTCCAGAGGCAAGGATGAGTAACCGTCCATACGCAGGTCCAAGCCGCTGAACAGCTTGATAGTATTGAGAAGGTAATCGAGGCTGGCAGCACCGGCTAGTTTCTGCATATCGGCGAGATCATCGGCGGTAACATCTACCATATCCGTGGAGCCGGATTTTATTAGCAAGAGCTGCCTCAGATAGTCCACGAGTTCACGGTTGAACTGCCGCAGGTCCAGTCCTTCATTGGAAAACGCATTTATTACCTTGAAACCGGATGAGATATCTCTGGCGATGATATGCCTGGCAAGCTCACGTATGCGCAGGTCACCGCTGATACCCAGCATGGCCTGTGCCTGCGAAAGCTCTATGGTATTACCGTAATATGTAATCAACTGTTCAAGCAGATTGGTCGCATCGCGGAGACTGCCTGTTGATACCCTGGCTATGAGCTTGAGGGTCTCTGGATCGGTTTTTATGTCCTCTTTTTCACATATATGGGATAGGCGCGAGATGACCGCGCCGCTAGATAACCTGTGAAAGTCGAACCGCTGACAGCGTGACGTAATCGTGGAAATTATTTTGTGGGGGTCAGTGGTTGCTAGGATGAAGATTATGTGTGGTGGGGGTTCTTCCAGCGTTTTAAGGAAGGCATTGGCTCCCTCGCGGGTTATCATATGCACTTCGTCTATTATGTAGACCTTGTAACGCAGCAGGTTGGGGGCGTAGTTTACCCGTTCCTTGAGCTCGTTCATGTCGTCGATGCCCCGGTTGCTCGCCTCGTCGATTTCAATGATATCGAGCGCTATGCCTTTGCTGATGGCGAGGCAGGACTCGCACTTGTCGCAGGGCTCCCCCTCAACGGGGCTCCGGCAGTTGACCGCTTTAGCCAATATGCGGGCGGTGCTGGTCTTACCGCTGCCGCGCGGACCGCAGAAAAGGTAGGCGTGCGCAATCCGGCCGCTTTTTATTGCGTTGCGGAGAGTTTGGATTACGTGCTCCTGACCTGCCACCTCGGCAAACGTCTGGGGTCGCCATTTACGGTAGAAAACCTGGGAGGTCATAATTCACCTAATTATACCCCATCAGCGCTTGCCGCTAAAATCAATTTATTTCACCTTAGAAGCCCGATCTGTAATGCAATGGTTGCGGTGCTGTGTTATAATCATGCGTTACATATGTTCAACAGGAGTAAAAGTATTGGACAAGGAAAAGAAGCAAGCGGTAATGAAGAGCTACGCGCTCCATGAGAAGGATACGGGTTCTTCTGATGTGCAGGTTGCCGTGCTTACAGACAGGATTAACCAGTTATCGGAGCATCTGAGGGCCCATTCCCACGATCAACATACCCGCCGCTCACTGCTCAAGCTGATAGGGAGGCGCAGGCGGTTGCTGGCTTATTTAAGCAGTACCGATGTTAACCGCTATCGCAACCTGATAGGTAAGCTTGGACTGCGCAAATAAGCTATAAAAGGTTGTGATAATGTCCCAAATTTTTAAATGTAATATCGGGGACAGGGATCTTGTTATCGAAACCGGCAGTCTTGCCCTGCAGGCGGACAGCGCCGTAACGGTGCGATACGGAGATACGGTTGTCCTCGTCACAGCATGTATCAACGATGAGGTTAAGGAAGGCGCCGATTTCGTACGCCTCACCGTGGATTACGAAGAGCGCCATTACGCTGTCGGCAAGATACCGGGCAGCTTTCCGCGGCGCGAAGGCCGTCCAGGTGAGCAGGCGACCCTTGCGGCACGCCTCTGCGACCGTTCCATCAGGCCGCTTTTTTTAAAGAGCCTTCCCAACGATATCCAGATAGTGGTCACCGTACTATCTACTGACCAGGAAAACGACCCGGATGTACTGGCAGTTATCGGGGCTTCATCTGCACTGACTATTTCCAGCATACCGTTTTACGGCCCTATTGGTGCTACACGAGTAGGCTACATTGACGGCAGGATGGTTCTCAATCCACTGCTTCCCCAGATGAACGACAGCCTGCTGGACCTGGTGGTGGCCAGCAGCCGGGATAATATTGTCATGGTCGAAGCCGGCGCCAAAGAGATCTCTCCTGAGATATACCTCGAGGCAGTAAAATTGGCCCACGAGGAGAACCAGAAAATCATCAAGCTTCAGGATGAGATGAGGGAAGCGCTCAGCAAGCCCAAGCGCAATGTCGATGGCCTGGAATCCGATCAGGAGCTGCTCGATAGCATAACTTCCAACTACGGCCAGAGGATTGCCGCGGCGATTGAACACGCCAACAGGGAACAGCGCGAAGCAGCATTGGACGAAGTGAGGGCGGAGGCGAAGGAGAAATTCAAGGAGACTTACGCGGAGCCCAATATCAGCGACGCAATTGAAGAAGTTCTGAAGAAAAAGTGCAGAAATAAGATACTTACTACACAGAAGCACCTCGACGGGCGCGAGATCAAACAAATAAGGACCCTGAATGCGGAGGTGGGCATCCTGCCGCGCACTCACGGTTCAGGGCTTTTTTCCCGGGGACAGACGCAGGTGCTTAGCATAACCACTTTAGGCTCACTCGGGCAGGCAAGGACGGTGGACGACCTCGGTCTGGAAAATAGCAAGCGTTTCATGCACCACTACAACTACCCGCCGTTTTCAAACGGCGAGGTTAAAAGGCTTGGTTCGCCGGGTAGGAGAGAGATCGGCCACGGGGCGCTTGCTGAGAAAGCGTTGACGGCAGTTATACCTGAAGAGCAGGAGTTCTCATACACGATAAGGCTTGTCTCCGAGGTGCTCAGCTCCAACGGCAGCACTTCCATGGGCAGCGTTTGCGCTTCAACGCTTTCGCTGATGGATGCAGGAGTACCCATCAAGGCTCCCGTGGTGGGCATAGCTATGGGTTTAATTACTGATAAGGACGATCCGGATAAACACGTTATCCTGACCGATATCGAGGGTATGGAAGACTTCTTTGGGGACATGGATTATAAAGTAGCGGGTACAACAGGCGGGCTTACCGCCATACAACTTGATATAAAGCTACGCGGAGTCAGCCACGAGATACTTACTAAGGCGACCCTGCAGGCGAGGGAGGCACACGGGGCGCTACTTGAAAAGATCAGGGAGGCCATCCCCGAAGTCAGGCCCAGCCTGAGCAAGTACGCGCCGAGGATGTACAGGATAACCATTGATCCTTCCAAGATCGGGCAACTGATCGGGCCAGGTGGTAAAAATATCAAGGCAATTATCGAAGACACTAAGACGACCATCGAGGTTACAAACGATGGCACCGTTGTTATCGGTTCGCCGAGCGAAGAAGCTGCTCAGGCCGCCATAAAACGGGTAGAAGGCCTCACTCAGGATGTCGAAGTCGGCGCTATTTACACTGGTAAGGTCACCAGGCTGCAGAATTTCGGTGCATTCGTTGAAGTACTGCCGGGAAAGGAAGGCCTGGTACACATCAGCGAACTGGCTGACCACCACGTAGTGAAGGTAGAAGACGTGGTTAAGATCGGTGACGAGATAATGGTAAAAGTCACTGAGATTGACCGGCTGGGGAGGATAAACCTGTCCCGCAAGGCTGTGTTCGCCAGCCAGGAAAAATCTGCAACCCCGGAGACAGCGGCGCCGGACAAGCCGTATCCGCAGCATAAACCGCAGCCCCGGCCGGGCCAGCCGCCGAGGCCTGGTATGCCTCCGAAAGGGCACAGGGATGATTCAAGACGTCCCTTCAGCAGAGACAAATAGCACAGGGTGGTTCAATTTTAGCCCATGAGGTCACGATTATGGCTAAGATCAAGGTCATAGTAAACGGAGCCTTAGGCAGGATGGGCCAGCAGGTAATCGGCGCCGTGGCGTCCGACCCTGAGCTGGAGCTTTTGGGAGGCGCCGATATAAAAGCGCGCCAGGAACAGTTACCCGTACCCGGCAAGAGCAATCCAATCCCACTGCACTCGGATGTGAGTTCCCTTTTGGAAAGCTGCCGGCCCGATGTAATGATCGATTTCACTTTGGCGGAGGCGGCGATGAATGCCGCCAGGCTGGCGCTCAAGAACGGCCTGCACATAGTTATGGGCACCACCGGGCTTCGAGAAGTTGACCTGCAGGAAATTGACGAACTGGCCAAGAAGCAGAAGAAAGGCGCTGTGATAGCGGCCAATTTTGCTATCGGCGCAGTAATACTCATGCACCTGGCCAGAATCGCGTCAAAGTACTTTGATAACGCCGAGATAATCGAGCTTCATCATGATAAAAAACTGGATGCGCCATCGGGCACCGCGCTTGCCACAGCAAGGGCGATGTTGAAATCCAGGGGCAAGCCTTTTGCCTATCCACCGACGGAGAAGGAGACTCTGAAAGGGACCCGCGGCGGCCAGACGGAAGGCATAGCCATCCACAGCATAAGGCTGCCCGGACTGGTTGCCAGCCAGGAGGTAATTTTCGGTGCACTGGGGCAGACTTTGAGCATCAGACATGACACCATCAGCAGGGAGAGCTTTATGCCGGGCGTGATACTTGCCGTAAAGGAGGTCGTCAGACGGCGCGGCCTGGTTTACGGGCTGGACACACTTCTAAATTTGGGAGATTGATTATGAATAATGGATACCATGTAGCTATTGTGGGCGCGACCGGCATGGTTGGACAGGAGTTCATCAAGATACTCCTGCAAAGGAGATTTCCCATGTCGTCCATCCACCTGTATGCATCTGACCGCTCGGCCGGCAGGAAAGTATTTGTAGGCCAGCATGAAATACAGGTTAAGCAGACCGCTAGCGACTCCTTCGATAACATAGATGTAGCGCTGTTTTCAGCAGGTTCCGAGATCAGCAAGCATTTCGCGCCGATCGCGGCCAAGGTGGGCGCGCTGGTCATCGATAATAGTGCTGCCTGGCGTATGGACACCCGCGTGCCCCTGGTGGTTCCTGAGGTCAACGTGGAAGATATTAAAAAGCACAGGGGTATCATAGCCAACCCCAACTGCTCTACCATCCAGATGGTGGTGGCGCTGTACCCGCTGCACAAAGTCAACCCCATAAAGAGAATAACCGTGGCTACTTACCAGTCGGTCTCCGGCACCGGCCTGGCTGCCGTGGAAGAACTTACCAAGCAGGCCAAGATAGTGCTTGAGGGCGGCAACGTGGTGCCGCATGTATATGCCCACCAGATCGCCTTCAACCTGCTACCTGAGATCGACGTCTTCCTGGAGAGCGGCTATACCAAAGAAGAATGGAAGATGATTGAGGAGACCCGCAAGATAATGCATGCCGAGAGTATCGCCATTTCGGCTACCTGCGTGCGCGTGCCAGTTTTCATAGCTCACAGTGAAGCGGTTCATATTGAGTTCACCGACTATATGTCGCCCGAGGAAGCGCGCAGCATCCTCAGCAAGGCGCCCGGAATAAAGATCCTGGATGATCCCAACGTCAGCCTCTACCCGCAGCCGTGGCTGGCTGCAGGCACCGATGACGTCTACGTTGGCAGGATACGCTCGGACGCTTCCTACCTTAACGGCCTGGTGATGTGGGTGGTATCTGATAATATACGCAAGGGCGCCGCGCTCAATGCCATCCAGATAGCCGAGGAAGCCATCAATCGCGACTGGGTAAAACACGTTAACGCCAGCAAGTAAGCGGAGGGAGGACGTCAATGAAGAAGTTCGGACGTTTACTGACAGCCATGGTTACCCCCTTCGATGAGAAGGGTAATGTTGACTATGAACAGGCGAAGAAGCTGGCCAGGGCGTTGCTGAACTCGGGGAGCGATGGCCTTGTTGTATCCGGGACAACCGGTGAAACCCCGACGTTAACCAGGGAAGAAAAGCTGCGCCTGTTTGAAGAAATAACGGCCGCGGTGGGTGATAAAGCTACCATCGTGGCCGGCACGGGCAATTACGATACTGCTGAGAGCATCAAGCTGACCAGGGAAGCGGAAAAGACGGGTGTGGATGCTTGCCTGCTCACTGTGCCCTACTATAACCGCCCCACGCAGGACGGGCTCTATGAGCACTTCAAGGCAATCGCAAACGCCACGAAATTGCCCTGCATAATCTACAACGTGCCTTCGCGTACCGTGACGAACATGACTGCCGAAACTTGTATCAAGCTGAGCAAAATCGATAATATTGTCGGTGTCAAGGAAGCCAGCGCCGACTTCGTGCAGATCGCCAAAATTATAGAGGGTGTCAGCAGGGATTTCATGGTCTTTAGCGGCAATGACGCGGATACCTTCCCCGTCCTCGGCCTGGGCGGCTACGGCGTGATCGGCGTCATCACGCACCTGGTCGGCAAGCAATACAAGAAGATGATGGACGATTTCTTCGCCGGCAGGATAGAAGAGTCCGCGAAATTGCACCGCAGCTTCCTGCCACTGGTCAATGCCATGTTCCTCATCGGCAATCCCATGCCCATCAAGTACGCCCTGAATTATCTCGGTTTCCGGGTGGGCAAGCCGCGCCTGCCGCTGACCGAGCCCGACGAGAAGACCATGGCTGCCATAGAGCTGGCGCTTAAAAGCTATAAGGTTGACCTGCCGTTAAAATAGATTCGTGTTAATATTAAGGGATGGGAGGTTGTTGGTATGGGTAGTTTAAGGCAAGTTCTATGTTGTGGCTGACAGGACGGGATAATTTCGAATTTAAATAACTAAAGCCAGCGGTAATGGCACTTGCGCTTGCTGCTCCAGTTTTCTACACCCTCGCTTTTAATCAGGGAAAGGTGATATTCAAGGTTCGGGTGGAACTTTTTTAGCGGCTCCAGTAACTGGCAGGTTTTGTAGTCAGCACAATCCCAGCACCCTTCCAGGTCTTTGCTCAGGGCACAATTCCTCACATCACAGTGTGCTCCCTTCCAGCCACCACCTTCACGGCAGCTCACCTTGCATTCCAATTCCCGTATGGCCTGCAGCACCTGAATGAAATCCTGGTATTTCTTAAAGGTCTCGTTAGCCTTCGACCAGTAGCTTTGTTCCGCCTTTACCTGCGCGTATTTATCGAAATGCAGGTCTTCAAGGAGATCCTCAAGCCGGGCGGCCGTGGAGAAAAGCTCTTTTTTCGAGGGTATGCAATCGCGGCAATAAAGACCGCAGTAGGCAGTCAATCTCTTATCATCGGACATAGTATCGAATACTAAATAACATTCTTGACAACGATGCTCTGGTCGCGGCGGGGCCCGATGGAGATTATATGGAAGGGGCAGCGGATAAGCTCCTCCAGGCGTTTGATATACTTGCGGGCGTTGGAGGGGAGTTTTTTTATATCGCGGGCATCGCTTGTACTCACTTTCCAACCGGGCAGCTCTTCATATACGGGCTGGCAGTTCTCGAGCGCGTTTATGTCAGCGGGAAAGCGGTCGATTACCTTTTCCCCTACTTTATAAGCGACGCATATTTTCACCGTGTCCATCTCGTCCAGCACATCAAGGCGCGTCAGGATACCGCTGGTGAAGCCGTTGAGATCAGTGCTGTAGCGGCCCACGACGGCATCGAACCAGCCGCAGCGCCGCGGCCTTCCCGTGGTCGAGCCGAACTCGTGCGCACGTTGGCGGATATATTCGCCGACCTCGTCCTTGAGCTCTGTGGGCATGGGGCCGCCGCCGAC
>CAYLRS010000065.1:0-7853 GCA_964385895.1 uncultured Dehalococcoidales bacterium | reverse complement strand
CGAGTAGTCTTGCCCCACAATCCTGAGGCGTCCTTAATCTCGGCCTTGCCATCCTTAATATAAAGGTAAACGGGTTTATCGGATTTGCCTTTAACGATTACGCCGTCGTAACCGGAGAAGCGCAGCTCGGTACCGAAGTAGGCTGCTCCGTTGGCCTCGCCGTAGTAAGTAGTATACGGTGAGCGTGACACAGCTACCCAGCGCGTAAAGCTGGGACCGCCGGTGCCGGTGAGCAGGCCACTCATAAAGATTAACGGATTATCCGGGCCGAGCGGATCGGTCTTCTCGTCAACCATATCGGCCAGGTAGCGGCAGGCGATACCTCCTGCGCCGATGAAGTCGCGGGCGTACTGCTCGTTCAGCGGCTCGTCCTTTAATTCCTTTTTAGCCAGGTCGACAACCAGTATCTTTCCCATATACCCGTTCATGGTGGCCTCTCCTTAAATAATTTATTTTGGGGACTGGTCTGAAGATCCGTCTCTGCGTTAATAATTAAAAGTCAACTGGTTTGCCATCGTAGGCATAGGTGAACAGCTTCTCCAGGTCCTCGCTCTCGGGTACGCGGCTGATTGCGCTGGTCATGAGCTCGTTGATCGAGCGGTCTATCAGGCCTTCCATCTGCTTGATGTATTCCTCGCGCTTGATGTTGGTATCCTTGAAGGCCAGCGGTTGGCCTACGCTCTTGGCCAGCTTGCGCACGGCGTCCACCAGCGCTTTGGCGCATTTCTTATCGTCGTTATCCCGCGAGATATTGCAGAAGCGGGCTATCTCGGCATAGCGTGCGGCAGTCTCCTCAGAGCCATTGATCAGGTATTCCATGGTATAGGGCAGGTAGAGGCCGACGGCCCGCCCATGGGGCGTATGGAAGAGCCCGCCGATGGCGTGGCCTGTGCTGTGGCCGAGGCCGAACATGCCGTTGGTGCAGCTGGTGCCGGCCATGGAGGCGGCACACATCATCGCCTTACGGGCGTCCTCGTCCTTGCCATTATCGAAAGCCTTCTTGAGGTTTTCAAAGACGAGCTTTATTGCCATCAGGCCCGGACCATCCGTGAATAGGCTGCGCCAGGTGGAAACATATCCCTCGATGGCGTGGCAGAGGGCATCCATGCCGGTATCACCGGTGATCTGCGGGGGCATGCTCATCACCATGCGGGGGTCGAGAATTGCGATATCGGGCAGGGTCTCGTAGGAGCCCAACGACACCTTGCGCTGTCCCGCCACGTCAGTCAGAACAATTGCCCAGGTGGCCTCGGAGCCGGTGCCGCTGGTGGTGGGTATGCACATCAGTTTCGCTGTTGCCCTGAGGTCGTAGAAAGTGGAGGGTGCCAAATCCAGGGGGCCGATGCCGGCGGCGTAGCAGACCAATGTGGACTTGGAGGCATCCATGCTGGAACCGCCGCCCAGCCCGATGACCCAGTCCGGCTTAAAATCTTTGGCGATGCCGGCGGCCTTGACCACCGTCTCAATCGAGGGGTCAGGTTCCACCTCGTCGAATACTTTATATTCGATGTTGGCCTGCTTCAGTTCGGCGCCTACCAAATCTACCAGGCCCAGACTGACGATGTTTCTATCAGTGACGATGAAGGCGCGCTTGCCTAATATGGTGTTCAGGTATTGAAGGGAATCATCCCCGAAGACGGTGAAGGGAACTCCGAAAAACTGCATGATACCTCCTCCTCAGTTGAAACATCTGGGTTGTTGTATTCGGTTCTAAATTTCAGGCTATCTTATTCCGGATATTCAGTTTGGACCTTGGTTACGCAGTTGACCAGCTCCTGGGCTGCCTTGACGGCACGCATGATTTTGCCCATATTGCCCGTGAGTTTGAGCTGGCGCGTGACGATGGCCTGGATGGGGTCAACCTTTTTCTCGGCCACTTTTCTCCAGGTGGCAATGGAAGCCTGCAAAATGAATTCAGGCTTGTATTTATCTTTTTCAGATGCAGTGACCACGTCCACCTTGCGGCACTTGCCGTGCCAGAGGTCTACATACTGATACCCCGGTTCCTTAACCGCACCACCTGGCTCGAGGATAAAATAGAAATCGCCCTCCCAGGTCGTAGCCGCATCTTCGTAAGCTTTGCTGGCATTAATTGCTTCCATGAATGCCTTCGCCCATTCAATGGTGCCGAACACTGCCATTACCGTTACCTCCCTTTCTTAAAGTTCTAGTTCTCAAGCATTGTATGCAAATTACCGATATGCTGTCAATATGTATTGGATTTACATTGGTACTCTACTATGATAACCTTACTTTTAAAATAATCAGGAGGTGAGCTAGTGGAAATATTGGCACGTTACTGGTGGTTAAACCTTATCCGCGGTTTACTGGCACTGGCACTGGGCATATTGATGTTCTCCGTCCCAGCGATATTCACCATATTGGTTCTGGTAATGTTTTTTGGTGCTTATGCCCTGGTGGACGGGATTATTTCCATCGTTGCCTCGTTTGCGCATCCTAAAACTCCCCACAGGTGGTGGCTTTTTGCAGGAGGAATCGTAGGTATCCTTGCATCCATAGTGATATTCAGCCAGCCCGCCATGGCGACCGTTTTCTTGCTGTACTTTATTGCCTTCTGGGCACTTTTCACAGGTATATTCGAGATCATATACGCCGCTGCCCAGTGGAAGACGCTGCCGGGGAAAGGTTGGATCCTGGTTGGCGGAATCCTGTCTATCCTGATAGGTATCATGTTGCTGTCCAACCCGATAGCCATGGTGCTGGCACTGATCTGGGTAATCGCTCTATACCTCGTCCTTTTCGGCATCGTGCTTATACTGTGGGCTTTCATATTACTGGGAAAAGGTAAGAAACCTGCACAGGTGGCAAGCGCGTAAGAGAAACACTGATTTACGTGTAAAATACGATTGCTTAGCTAATATGCTCCACCCGCCCGGCACGCCGGGCGGGCGGAATGCAGAGGGTCTCCCTTAATATAATTAAGATTACTGTAGCGGATACCGCTTCAGAAAGTCCTGCACCGCAGCGTCGACCGTCGCAAAGACCTGGGCCTTGCCGAAATGCTCTGCAAGCCCCGAGCGGCGTGCCATTTCGATTACAGGTTGGTGCACCTCGGCTACTATCAATTCGATATGTTCTTCTTTGAATTCCTTAATCAGGTTTTCCAGCATTTCGATGCTGGTGATATCAAGATCATCGCTCGCTGACATATCCACGACAATGGCTCTGGGAGGCGGTACGCTCTCCCCGACCAGCTCTTTCAGGCGGTTGCAGAAGAGGGATGCATTGGCAAAATACAACGGTGCGGCAAGCCTGAAGATGAGCAATCCGGGTACCGGTTGGTCTTCCGGGTGCCTTTGAATGTCGCTGTAGGCGCCCGGTGCGCCAGGTACCTTGCCCAGTATGGAGACATGTGGCTGGCTGGACCTGTAAATAATGTAAACCAGGGAGAATAATACTGCGATAGCAAGACCAGGAAGGATGTCCAGAATCAGCACACCCAGGAGGGCAATCATTCCCAGCCAGAACTCCATTTTTTGTAACAAGTAAAACCGTTGCATCTGGCGTACCTTCATCAGGTGTATTACCGCGTGGATGATTAATGCCGCCAGTACAGCTTCAGGCAGCGAAGTGAAGAGCGGAGTTAATGCAATGACAGTGATCAGTCCCATAGCCGCGGCGATGAGGAGGGAGATGGCTGACCTGGCACCGGCGCTATCGTTAACGGAAGATTGCGATAGACTGCCACCTGCTGCCAGACCACCCAGCAAACCTGATCCAACATTCGCTGCTCCATAGGCGATGAGTTCCTGGTTAGGCTTGATTTCATAGTTGTGTTTAGATGCAAACACATCGGCCGCGCCCAGGCCTTCGCTGAAGATTACCAGTACCATGCCAAAAGCGCCGGGCAGCAGCACCCACAGGTCACGCAACCTGACTTCCGGCAGGCCAAACGATGGTAAGCCTGCAGGTATCGCACCTACAACGTGAACACCAGCCGCAGATAGACTGAAAACAACACTTGTCAGGATACCGAGTACAAGTACAACTAAACCAGCCGGGATGCGGCGGGAAAGACTGTGCAGCCCAAACAACAGGATCAGCGCTCCCAACCCCACCGCCAGAGTCAGAATATTTGTTTGGCCTAAATGGTTGAAGAGGTACCACAGTTGCTCTAGCGTATTGCCATCTCCCCGTGCAATTCCGAATAACTTGGGGAGCTGTTTGACCGCCACAAAGATGGCGAGGCCGAAGATGAATCCTTCCATCACGGGACGGGAGATGAAATTGACAATGAATCCCAGCTTGATTATCCCTGCGAGTATGAAGATGACGCCCACAACCAGAATGAGCCCGCCGGCGAGCGCAAGGTAGGTTCCATGGTCAGGGGGATTAAGTGCCGTGATAATCGAAGCCAGCATCACTGCCGAAGCAGAGGTGGAAACTACTACGAGCTGCTTGCTTGTCCCGAAGATGGCATATGCGACAAGCGCTGCAAGGATGGTATACAGACCGGCCTGCAAGGGCATGCCTGCCAGGCCAGCATAAGCAATGCCCTCAGGGACAATGACTCCCCAGAGTGTGATACCCGCGATTACATCCGCACGCAGCCACTGCTTCCAGTTGTATTTCGGCAGCCATTGCGCTATCGGGATGAACCCGGGGTTCAACCTTGCCGTCTTATGCATTGCTTACCGCATAAAATAGTTCGGGAATTTCTGAAATAGCATCTCAAAGTGGCCGAGAAACTTCAACAGGCCGTCCATAGATCCTTCGACTTTGATCCCGGGGTTCTTCATGGCCTCTGCAACAGGAGTAACGCCAGAAAGCAAAGGACCGATCGAGGAGCGGGTTCCGATTACAGTGGCAACGGCGTTCCCGGGGAGTCCGCTGCGTACTTCGGCTACACCGCGGCGGATCTCCATGGTGTATTCCTCATTAACATCAGTGTAGCGGAAACCGACCGCCGCATTCAGGCCGAATGTCTCCTCCGCCTTAAGGCGCATTGGCATTCCCTCGACCTGGTTGAGGGCAGGGAAGCGCTGCAGGACATCCGGTGATATTGCCAAGTTGCCGAGCAGGCCATACAGAGGATCGAGGTCGAGGGAACCATCCAGCACCCTCGCTCCCGTAAGATAGAAACCACGCCAGGTGGCATTGATCGCAGCATATCCGAGCACACGGAAGGACGCAGCTTTCAGCTTGCGGGCTTCCATATCGGCCTGATCCACGCGGATGAGGTAGGAAGTCAGCTCGGCTGTGAACTGCGGGTCACCCCCGGTGAATGCCCTGTCAGCTTCGTCAAGCACCTTTTCACGGCCACCCATCAGCGCCACCAGTCGTTTTGCATACTCAATTCGAGGCGTGGGGTCCAGGTAGCAGGGATCCCCGTCGAACCAGCCGATGTTGCCACAGACGATCTGTGGGACCGAGTGTTTGACCGAACCGTAGAAGGGGCGCAGCCACGGGCTGAAGTTCTCCAGGTGCGGCGGCAGCTTTACCAGCCTGGCAACTTCGTCCTTGGCATAACCTTTATTGGAGTAACGCAACGTCTGGTCATGGGTGTACTGGATAGCATCGCGGTAATACATTAGCACTTGCTGAATATCATCCCCGCCGGAGATGGGTGTGCCATGCTGCAGCACCATGTGCTGTGCTTCGGCAGCGAAGCCGCGCATGGCATCGATGCTGCGATACCAGGTCGTAGGATTACGGTATACCGCCCCGCGGATTGTGTAGATATTGGGATAGCAATGGTCCTGTATGACCTCCGCTGAGAGCAGCGTCTTAAAGTCCGGCAGGTAGATGCAAAGTTCCGAGTGAGCCTCGCTGGGCACATAGTGCATCTCCATCCTGACACCGGCCAGCGTTATATTAAGTATGTCCTGGAAGGTCTGAGTGGGCGGTATGAAGGCATTTGTCCCGGGTCCAAAGCTCGGGCCGATGCCGGCGTTCATGTCCTTCATGTCGTCACCGTCCAGAACCACATTGTACATCGAGATGGCACGGGCGCCCATGATGGGACCGATGAAACCGCTCTCGTGGATATACTCAGGCATAAGCGTCTCATGCCCGATGATGGGGACCGTTCCAGAGGCAGCATCCTTTACGCTGATAAATGCCTCGGTGCCCTGCACGTGGTCCGTATGGTGGTGCGTGTAAATGATGCCGGCCACCGGCTTTGAAGTGATTTTGCGCAGGTCAGCGAGAACATCACGCCCCTGTTCCAGGTCCATGCCGGTATCAACAATGACAACACCATCCTTGCCCTCGACCATGATGATGTTGGCGAGGTTGTAGCCCACCGCGCAGTATACGTTGTCGCCGACTTTATAGATTTTACGCTCAAATAGTTTCGTATGTTCTTTAAGCTCGGGATTGATGCTTACAGGGACATGATGCTCATGTGCTGTAGCCATAGTAGCCTCCTCTTCCGTATTTTATACAGGGACTTCAACTGACCTCATCTGCATTTTCAGAATCATGAAACTGTTTTAAATACGCAGCCAATAAAGTGCGTAATCACCATAGATCGGCATTCCACTACCTGTTATGACAACAGTTAGTCGATGCTGTCCTTGGTGCTTGGAACGCTGCCGGAGATGCGCGGGTCGATGCGGGTTGCCATATCCAGCGCGCGCGCCAGCGCCTTGAAGAGCGCCTCGGCCTTGTGGTGGTCGTTCTTGCCGCTAAGCGCCCAGGCGTGGATATTTATCCTCGCCTCGGAAGCGAAGGACACAAAGAAATGATTGACCAGGTCTGAGTGCATCTCGCTAATGTAAGCTTCTTTGAACGAATCTTCGATTATGGCCTGGCCCCTGCCGCCGATATCGAGCGCGACCATGGCCAGCGCGTCGTCCATGGGAACGATGGCATGCGCCATCCTGACGATGCCGTGCTTGTCACCGAGCGCCTGGTTGAATGCCCTGCCCAGCATTATCGCTACATCTTCCACAACATGATGCTGGTCCATGCCGTTGGCTGATACCTTGAGATCGAAAATGCCGTGCTGTGCAAGCTGGCAGAGCATGTGGTCGAAGAAGCGGATGCCGGTAGTAACCTCAAACTGGCTACTGCCGTCGATATTGATCTCGACCTTCACCGAGGTCTCCTTGGTGCGCCTGTTGACAGTTGCTTTTCTTTCGGCCATTTTCAACCTCTTTTATAGCTGCGTTCGCGGAAAAGGGTATCACATATCCTTAAGCGCGGCAATGACCCTCCCGGTATCCTTGGGCTTGCCCACGCTGATGCGGATGTAATCCTTGAGATCGGGCGTTTCAAAATAGCGGATGAAGATGCCCATCTTCTGAAGTCGCAGGTAAGCATCCCTGGCGCTGCGGTTCAAAACGGCGCACAGTATAAAGTTGGCCACTGAAGGATAGGGCTTCAGCCACTTGACCTGCCGCAACCCCGCGAAAAGCCTTTCCCGTTCCTCGACTATCGCTTTTATCGTGGTGCGAAGGTAGTCTATGTCTTTGAGCGACTCGAGGATAGCAACGTAGGCAGCTGCGTTGATGTTGTAAGGCTGCTTGATCTTCATCAGGTAAGCTGCGATATTTGGCGGACAGATCCCGTAGCCGGCCCTCAACCCTGCCAGGCCGGCCCACTTGCTGCAGGTGCGTAACACGATCAAGTTGGCATATTGGGGCACAAGGTTGATGAGCGAGTTACCGCTAAACTCCACGTAGGCTTCATCGACAACGACGATCAAATCCATGCCAAGCAACTCTTTGATCTCAGCCTCGCTTGCCTGGTTGCCCGTGGGGTTATTGGGGGAGGCCACGAAGATGACCTTGGTCTTCTTAGCGGCCGCTTTTTTTATAGCTGGCAGATTAAGCGAGAAGCCCTGCCTGCGCGGCACCTTCGCGACCCTGCCTCCCGCTATCTCAGTG
>CAYLRS010000064.1:0-7862 GCA_964385895.1 uncultured Dehalococcoidales bacterium | reverse complement strand
AATGGCTGGATAGTACACTATGATTTATTATGTTAAAAGAATCCACGGATTACGGGTGCATTTATATGTATACAGGAAGGTATTATAGGTTAATAGTACCTAAGGACATTATGTTTTGAAAATTACAAAATAATTGTGGTTTCAAATACACTTGACAAAATAGATGAATATGCTATCCTTTAAAAGGAACGAACGTTTCGTCGAATTGATATATAGTATTTCGAAACATAGCGAGGGTCGTATGGGATATCAGGCAATTCGTTTCTGTAAGGAAGGCGCACGAGCTACTATCACACTAAACAGACCCGAGGTACTGAACGCCATCAACGACGTGATGCTACGCGAGCTTATAGATGTCTGCAAGCAGATAGCTGAGGATCGGGAAATTTATGTAGCGGTGATTGATTCAGCATGCGGACGAGCGTTCAGCGCAGGAATTGATGTGGGCTTTGTCAAAGACATGCATCCGTGGTTTGGACGCTGGGTTCCCAAACTACTCCATGAATGTTTCGGCACGGTACGCTTTACCGAAAAACCTTTCATTGCTGCCATTGACGGCTTGTGCCTCGGAGCAGGTTTGGAATTGGCTATTTCTTGCGACATTCTAATCTCAACCGAGCGCTCTCAGTTCGGATTGCCCAATGTCCATCGTGGCATTCCCGCAATTGTCGAAGCTGCTATTCTGCCCCATGCCATGAGCATCTTCCACGTCAAAGAGATGGCGTACACCGGCGAGTTTTGGGACGCGCACAAAGCCGAACGACGTGGATTACTCAACGCCGTCGTCGCCAATGATGCTTTACAGACTGAGGTAAATCTTTGGGTCGAGAAGCTGGCGAGTAAACCTCCCTTAGCACTTGCGATGCAGAAAGACATTATCAACAAGTGGATGCTGACCGACTTGGAGACAGCCATTGACTACTCGATCCAGACGGTGCTCCTGACCTATAGCACGAGAGATCAGAAAGAAGGAATGCAGGCATTCATGGATAAACGGGGAGCGAAGTTCACCGGAGAGTGAGTATGGACAAAGTGATCATCACCTGTGCTTTGACTGGTGCCCAGCAGGGTAAGGAGACTAATCCCAATCTGCCGACCCAGCCCGAAGAGATCATCCAGCAATCAGTGGATGCCTGGAACGCAGGAGCCGCAATCGTCCATATCCACGCGCGTGATCCGAACAACCGACCTACTGCCAATGTGAATATCTTCCGCCAGATCGTGGACGGCATTCGCGCGCAAGGCTGCGATGTAGTTATCAATCTGTCGACTGGCGGAGCCATCGCTGGCTTGTCTCTAGAGGAACGAATCGCCGTTGTACCGCTACTCAAACCAGAGATTGCCTCCTTCAGCGTGGGAAGTGGTATGGGCGGGCGTTGGAATTCTCAAACGGCGCGCTGGGAACGGCAGTTTAACCTGGTTCAGTCTTACGATGACTTGGCTTTCATCGGACACACGATGCTGGAGCATGGTACTCGACCTGAATTGGAGGTCTACGACCTGGGGATGTTGAATAACATTGAGATGCTTGTAGAATCTGGTGTTCTGCAACGTCCTCTATGGGTCAATTTAGTCACCGGGATTCCAGGTCAGAACCTGCGTCCTTCTGTTAAAGTCGTGATGTACCTGGTAGACAATCTACCCGTTGATGCTTATTGGCAAATCTCGGCGATAGGTGGACAAAACCATTGGTATATGGCAGCGCTGGCTCTGGCGATGGGTGGACATGTACGCACTGGCCTGGAAGACAATTTGTATTTGGAAAAAGGAGTTTTAGCCAGCGCCAATGCTCAACTGGTAGAGAAACTGGTACACCTAAGCCGGCTTATCGGACGAGAACCAGCCACACCAACCGAGGTGCGAAAGGTTATGCAATTAAAACCCTCAAGTCCCCCTATCCTGAATCGTGCAGGAAGGAAGAATGAAAATGCGGGTAACTGAATTATTCCACATTTATTTAAAAGGTTATTAGTAAGATGATAAGTCAGATTCGCACGTATAGTGATAATTATGATCTGGTAAAAACACGTAGAGACGAAATTGCCAGAAAATCAGTTGAAATATTTATGAAAAATGGGTACGAAGAAACAAGTGTTCGGGACATAGCTAGTGCTTGTGGCATGAGCATTGGTCAGCTTTATCACTATATAGGCTCAAGAGAGGACGTGCTGTATTTGACACTTCAATATACAAATTCACGGATCATTGAATTTGTTCAAAACATATCCGTCAAGTTTGATTCTGTAAGTCCCACTAGGGCACTACAACAAGCAATTGATTTTTATTATCGGGGAGTTGATAGCATTCAAGATATCGTAATTTTTATGTATCAACATACTAATAATCTGCGACCAGCCGAAAGAAAACAGGTTTTTAAATATAATGAGCCATTGGTAGGTGTATTCGAAAAAATACTATCAAGAGGTTGTGAAAGCGGTGAATTCAATATTGAAGATGTTGGATTGGTCGCTCATAACATAGTTACAAGCGGTGACATGTGGGCACTAAGAAGATGGTATCTTAAAAAACGGTATACGTTGGGGGAATATATAAAAAGCCAAATGGCTCTGGTTATGAATCAAATTAACGCGAAAAATTTGAATAACAAAAAAAATAGGCGACTTGTTAAAAGCCATCATTATCCCAAGCGGTGATGTAAAATTCACCCAAATTATGAAAAGGCTGTTTCACTAGCCGGTAGAGCTTGTTTTGGATTCGCAGGTCAAAGGTATACAGAAGACGAAGGGAAAATACACGATAGTGAAGTTTGGGTATAAATAAAGGAGGTTGGTATGACCACTTTCCCATCCTATACCGAAGAACATGAGATGTTCCGCGAATCGGTGCGCGCTTTCACGGAACGCGAGATCACACCCTATAGCCAACGTTGGGATGAGGAGCGACGTTTTCCGGACGAACTCTTCCGCAAAGTGGGGCAACAAGGTTATTTTGGCTTACGCTTCGACGAAAAGTATGGCGGGATGGGGCTGGATTACTGGTACGTCGGCATTATGATCGAGGAACTGATGCGAGCTCGTAATATAGGCGTCGTGGTGGGACTTCTCCTCCAATGTGAAATGGCTACAAGCGTCATTCACAAGTTCGGTAGTGAGAAGCTCAAGCAAGAGTTCCTTGTGCCAGCCATTCGCGGAGAGCGTATTGCCGCATTGGGTGTCACCGAGCCGAATGCTGGCTCCGATGTAGCGAATATTCGAACCACCGCCCGCCGCGTAGGAGATGACTATATCATCAATGGGCAAAAGACACTGATCACAAATGGTATGCGCTCCAACTTCATCACCCTTGCCACGCGCACTGGCGGCCCTGGACCTGGCGGTATAAGCGTCATTTTAGTGCCGACGGATGCACCAGGCTTTTTTCGAGGACGAGAGCTGCAGCATACGATCGTCCCGTCCAGCGATATGGCTGAACTTTTCTTCGAGGACTGTCGGGTGTCAGTTAATAACCTGGTGGGTGAGGAAGGTAAGGGCTTTTATTACATCATGGATCTCTTTCAAGGTGAGCGATTGGTGCTTGCATATATCATCAATAGTCTGGCGCGGGAGATGATTCAGGAGGCATTGAACTATATGCGCGAGCGCTCTGTCTTCGGTAAGAAACTTGCAGAGATGCAGGTCTGGCGCCATCGCTTTGCCGATGTTCTCACCGAGTTCGAAGCATCCAAGATGCTTACCTATCATGCAACAGACCTGCTTAATCGAGGCGAACGAGAGGCAGAAGTGGCAGTCTCAATGGCACGTCTCTTCGGTGCCGAATTTATCCGGCGCTCTGCAATCGAGTGCGTGCAGGTTTTCGGTGGTTACGGGCTGATGAACGAGTATTGGATCGCTCGTGCCGTGCTAGGGATACACGGCTTCGGCATCGGCGCTGGAACGCAGGAGATGCTGCGGGAGATCCTCGCAAGGCGGATGATCGGATAGACAAGAGGCGCGCAAAAGGGAGGTGTTAGCAGAAGAGCAGATTAAGAGATGAATTTCCTTTTCATGGGTCTACAATTTCGGCGATAAGTATGGTTCACAAGGGAGGTTGAAAAATGGAGAAACAAATCACCTATACTAGCAAACCTTGGCTGAAGCACTATGCCAAGGACGTTCCCGAAACCACAGAATATCCTTCCGGCATGCTTGATTGGCAACTCGTAGAGAAGCAGGCGCGAGAGCACCCTGCCGCTGTGGCCCTCATCTATCGCGGAGCCAAGATCACTTTCGCGCGTTATGCTGAACTCAACAAGCGAGTGGCAAAAGGGCTTTACGAGAAGGGGGTCCGAAAGGGCGAAGTTGTCGCCACTTTGTTGCCCACTTGCCCCGCCTGGTTCTTCAGTTACTACGGTTGTCAGATGCTCGGCGCCGTCACCGCAGTCTTAAGCCCGGTTTGGACAGCAGATGAGCTTGTGCGCGCATTGAATCAATGCGGTGCCACGACGATCATCATGCTGGATCGGTTCTGGCCTCTGATCGAGAACATCAGGGGCAAGACGTCACTTCGGCGTATCTTTCTCAGTAACCCCACTGACTTCATGCCGGGCATCATCGGCTTTCTGGGAAGGCTTACAAAAGCCAAACCGGTCAAGGCTCCACCGGGCCAGGCAGATTGCTTCATGGATCTGGTCAAGTACCCACCGGAACCACCGCAGGTGGACGTCAAGCCTGAGGATACTGCTGTGCTCTACTGGACAGGCGGCACCACGGGTGTGCCCAAGGGCGCTGAACTGACCCATCGAGGTATCGTGGCGAACACCATCCAATCCGCGTTATGGAGCAAAGCCCACTGGGAACCTGGCAAGACAGTGTTTATGACAATGTATCCCGTCTTCCATTCGGGTGGCAACGGAGCGTTTCACATGCCCATAATGCATGGGGCTGCCTATGTGTGCCTGGTGAACCCACGAGATATGGATGACATGCTGAACGGTTTCGGTAAGTATGGGGTGAACATCTTCGCGGGCGTTCCCGCCATTTATACCAACATGCTGCGGCATCCTAAATTTGCCAAGGCTGACTTTCGTTCCCTGAAAACCTGCGTCTCTGGCAGCGTGGCACTACCACCAGAGCTTACGCGAGAGTGGGAAGAGAAGACGGGCAGCACGTTGGTGGAGGTGTACGGCATCACCGAAGGCGGTCCTATCTGCCTCTTCAATCCCTGGGGTCAGCCAAAAGAGCAGCGCAGGATTGGCAGTATCGGCTTACCAATGACTGACATGATGGTTCGTATTGTAGACATCGAAACCGGGACAAAAGAGATCCCCGTGGGTGAGGCAGGCGAAATGATCGCTGCGGGTCCGAACCTGTTCAAGGGGTACCTGAACATGCCTGAGGAAACAGCGCAGACACTGCGTACTTTCGCAGGCGTGACTTATCTCTACACAGGAGATATTTGTAGGATGGATAACGATGGCTTCTTCTACCTGGTGGATCGAGAGAAAGATATGATATCCACTTACGGCGGCTTTCATGTCGCCGGTCGCGAGGTGGATGATGCGCTCTACGCGCATCCGGCAGTGAGCATGGCTGCTGCGATCGGCATACCTGATCCCGATCCAGGCCATGTAGGAAGCGAAATCGTCAAGGCGTTCGTCGTCTTGAAACCGGGCTTGGAGTCCGGCCCAAAATTGGCGGGGGAACTCAAAGAACACTGTCGCGTCCAGTTGGCGCCCTACAAAGTGCCGCGTGAAATTGAATTCCGTGCCGAGTTACCACTGAGCTCTATTGCCAAGCCCTTAAAGCGCGCATTGCGCCAGGAAGCACGCCAGAGCGCCGGATAATTCTGAAGAGGAGACTACAATGACTAAGAAGCAAGATAGTATAGGTGCCATTGATGCCTGGGCTTCGCCCTGTTTGCCGGGTTACGCACAGCACTTTCCCGAGGAGTTTAAGCACATCTTCCGTCGATACGGCACCATTGAGCGGTTCGAGCAAGGTATTCCCATCAAAGAGATGCTCGCCGAGATGGACGAGGCTGGTGTGGAGATGGTCGTCCTCTCCTCCTTCTACTACGAAGGGGTAGCCATCGCCAGCAACGAATTGGTAGCCGACCTGGTTCGGCAGCATCCCGATCGCTTTATCATCTGCTGTGGCACACTGGACCCTCGCGGCAAGCCAATGGATATGGTGCATAAGGTGCACTACCTGGTCGAAGAACTGGGAATGCGCGGAGTCCGCCTTGAGCCATACGCCTATGGCAACAGGATGTGGGCTCCTCCGCCCAGCGATAAGATGTACTGGCCCGTTTATATCGCCTGCACCGAATTGAAGGTGCCCGTCTGCATCCAGGTGGGACACACGGGGCCATTGCTTCCCTCCGAGTGCGGGCGTCCTATCTATCTGGACGAGGTTGCGCTGGCATTTCCTGAGCTTACCATCATTGGCTGTCACCTCGGTCAGCCCTGGCACGAGGAAATGATGACCTTAGCATGGAAACATCCCAACGTTTATGTTGAAACCAGCGCCCGTCCTGCGAAACGCTGGCCCGAGTCTTTCGTAGAGTTCGTTGGCGGATGGGGACAAGACAAAGTGTTGTGGGGAACTGATTACCCGCTCTTGTCATTCAAGCGTTGCCGGGACGATGTAGAGTTACTGAAATTGCCTTTCGAAGCTAAAAAGAAATTGTTGCGCGACAATGCCCTACGTGCTTTTCGAATTGCGCATTAGGAATTAAGGGTTATTCAATTGCTGCACACATCACTCGTTTCTCAAGAGCGCTGAGTGGTAAAAATAAGATGGGATACAATACGCTGAGGCTTGAACTGGATGGGGCGGTGGGACGGCTAACGTTGAATCGTCCAGACCGCGCAAATTCGATGACAATAGAAATGGGGCGCGAATTGGTATCGGCAATAGAAACGATTCGCGCCGCAACCCATCTCCGCGTCATAGTATTGACGGGCGCAGGTAAATATTTTTGTGCGGGCGAGGATATGGCAGAATTCAAACTCCTGCAATCGTATCCACCCGCAGAACTGGAAACTGAAGTGCGCGCGTTTCTGGAAACGATTGGACAGATTCATCGTCTACCCCTCCCTGTTATCGCACGCATAAATGGCGATGCGTTCGGTGGTGGAGTAGGCCTGGCACTGGCATGCGATCTACGTGTGATGGTGAGCAGCGCAAGGATGGGGTTTGCTTTTGCGCGCGTTGGACTGACGGGTGCGGATGCCGGTGTCACATACTTCTTGCCACGAATCGTCGGGCCAGCTCGGGCGCTGGAGATTCTGCTCAAGGGGCCGGTGTTTGATGGTGAGACTGCCGCACGGGAGGGACTCGTCCACCGTGTGGTTGCGCCAGAAGAACTGGATAACGCGACCCATGAAATTACCATGCAACTGGCTACCGGACCACCCATCGCCACGCGTTTTACAAAGGAGGGTGTGCTTGCGAGCCTGACGCGGTCGCTGAGTGAGGAACTGGATTTTGAGGCGCACGCACAAACGACCTGTATGATGAGCGAAGATCATAAGGAGGGCCTGAAAGCGCTCCAGGAAAAGCGTAAACCTAATTTCAAGGGAAGGTGATAGGAAGGTTAATAAGAGTTTATTTCAGCCAAGACTATGTCAAGAGAATTACATGAAAATTATTTAACGTAACATTTTGCACGACGCTCCGTTTGGTATTTAATCCGTCAACTTAAACGGCACAACCGGACCGACAGAATTAGTAAGGGTTAACTTACAAGTAGAAACCCAACCGCTACACCTGATAGAGTTTAGCTTGGGGTGAAAAATCTTTTTACTTCATTGATTTATCGTGGAATAACTCAATTTTCATCATTCAGGGAGTTTCGCACATCCCTATCTTCCAATACAAGATGAGCCTGGAGGGGGTATCGATTTCTAACACAGGATGAGC
>CAYLRS010000063.1:0-7904 GCA_964385895.1 uncultured Dehalococcoidales bacterium | reverse complement strand
TTGCTCGCCTCCGCAAAAAAAGTCAGTGTCCCCGCCGCAGGGTCAAGGACGGTAACGGAACTTGAAGCAAAACCATCACTCTTACCAAAACGTTCCTTTAGAACAATATTAACCGAACGAGCGATATAAGAAACGACAGATTCAGGTGTATAGTAAACACCTCGCCTCTCCCTTTCTTTGGGATTATACTCAGCTAAAAATGTTTCGTAGAAGTGGACGATGGGGTCACTTCCTTTACCATTTCGATAAAATTGCTTTAAAATCTTATTGACATCGGCCACAGCCAGCACATTGGAGATATCATCAACGATCCATTCCATCTGTGGAGGTGGATCTCCTAAGGATATAAACCTGAATACATCGCGCAATATGCCTATAGTCTGCGGTATATAATCATATGCCAGTTTACGGTTGAATTCCTTTTCGCACCTAGTACGAGCGGCGAAAAGCCCATATGTAATAGTCTGCGCATATAAATCGGCAAAATCCTCCTCGCTTAAACCGGCAATAAGATATTTTCGAAATGCTTCGTAAAATCCCAGGATGAATCCACCCCCTTTTTCCTTCTCTTCCTTCAATTCATTTGTGATTACCTGGTCTTTTAGAAACCTTGTCCTCTTCGCTAATTCTACAGCAAGAGATTTGGCTGTATAAGTTTTCGGTAAAGAAAAATCAAAGAAATGCTCAAGTAGCTGTAAGAACTTATCTTGATTCTCCAGTGGCGGTACAGTTTTCAGCTTATAAAATACAAAAGGTCTTCCAATGAGGACTTTTTCGATAACTTTCCCATTACGAAACAACCTGAATTCATAAAAATTAGTCAGGATAAGATTGGGAAACGTGTGTAAATAGCGCTTTAATTGTTCGGTATTCTCAATTTGATCCAGATTCTCGATAGTCGGAGCTTTGGCTTCGATATAGCCTATAATATTTTGCTGTCCATCCCATATTCTGAAATCAGGGTTTCCTGCCTCTGTCTTTTTAGGTAGCGTAGTAACTGTTATATTTTTACGTTTTTTCAAACGCGCAAATTCTTCAATGAGATGCGCTAAACTCGGATAGTAGCTCGGTTCTGTCGCATCCTCCGTCCTGCCAGCGTCAAACAGACTCTGAATATAGGATTCAAGTATATTTATCATCTTCCCATACCTTTTCAACTGCCATTATATACTAACCAATTGTCAAAATCTGCAGTTTAAATTAGGAAAATACAGGTAATCAATAATATTATGAATAGTATTGGCGCGTAACCTGGATACTACTATCCCCTACAGGTTATTGAACTAGCAATGCAGATTTTACAGGAGAAGTTTATCTATTCGTATTTATGTCGGATCTATCTTATTCCAGGTAATCTTTAAGTTTGCGGCTGCGGCTGGGATGGCGTAATTTGCGCAACGCCTTAGCTTCAATCTGCCGTATCCGCTCCCTGGTAACGTTGAACTCCTTGCCAACTTCTTCAAGCGTTCGCGATCTATCATCCTCCAGGCCAAACCTGAGCAGTATGACCTTCCTCTCCCTGTCCGTAAGTTCAGAAAGCACCTCATTGATTTGCTCCCTGAGCAATCCTCTTGTGGCGGCTTCATTCGGCGGTGTTGCAATTTTATCTTCGATAAAGTCACCGAGGTGGCTGTCTTCCTCTTCACCAACGGGCGTCTCCAGGGACAGAGGCAACCTGGTTAATTTCATGATCTCGGCCACCTTCTCTACCGGGAGTTCCATGGCAGCGGCGATTTCTTCCATATTGGGTTCATGCCCGTTCTCCTGGTTCAGGTATCTTCTGGTTTTGAGTAACCTGTTTATATTTTCTATCATATGCACCGGTATCCTGATGGTCCGTGCCTGGTCAGCGATTGCACGAGTTACAGCCTGTCTGATCCACCAGGTTGCATAAGTACTGAATTTAAATCCTCTCCTGTATTCAAATTTTTCCACGGCGCGCACCAAGCCGATATTCCCTTCCTGAATAAGGTCTAGAATTGGAAGATGGCACAGGCTATATTTTTTAGCAATACTGACCACCAGGCGTAAGTTCGCTTCAATCAGGTGCCGCCCGGATTTCTCCGCCTCATTTTTCACACTGCCGGAGTGCACTTTGAACTGCTCGCGTACAGGTTGCAACTTACGAAGAAATTTGAAGTTGACAGGTTCTTTTACCAGGGACTCGAGCTCATTCCAGGAAACGCTGTCACCAATAATCTCGTAAACTTTTTTAGGTAATAGACGGCTATCCGTAGATAGGTCCGTCAAATCCTTCCAGACTTCGAAGGCGGTTTTACTGGTATCTTCTGCTATTCCTTCAACAAGTTCCTGCTGGAATACACCATCGATAACTTCCCTCAACCTGGGATCAAGAATCGCCTGTTTAAAGCTCTTTCCGTTCTTTAGCCCACGCCTTTGACTGATAGACCTGACCGTGGGATAAGTAAAGACCAGCCTGCGCAACAGGTAGATTATTGTATTTATTTCCTGGTCATATTCATTCGGGTTATCCCTGCAATGGACTTCGATTCTTTCCAGATATTTGGCCTCTTCTATTTTGCTGGCCAAGAATTTCTCTTCCTTTGCAGTAAGAAGCGGAACCTTGCCGATTTCCCGCAGATACATACGTATCGGGTCATCGAAAAAATCATGCTCCTCAACATCCAGCACGGTCCCCAGCGCCAATTTATCCCCGGCTGGAAAACGGACTTTGTCTTCTATGCCACTTTCAGCGGATTCTTGTGCTTCCCAGACAGCAGCCAGCCTGACGATCTCCTCAACATCTTTTCCGTCAAGAAAGCTTAGATCAACTTCATTGTTATCCAGCGGTTTAACGCCGGCACTTAAAATGAAGCTCTCTGAAACGCCAGACTCACTTTTATTTTTCACGTATTAGTATCTCTTCATGCCGCCCCTACCCCCATATCCGCCACCTTTCTTACCGTATCCTCCTTTGTTTCCGCCGAAAGACCTGCCGCCGCCTCCCCTGCTGTCCGTCTTAGACCGGGCACCGTTCACTGTAAGGACACGATCCTTTATCTTTTTTCCGTTTAAGCCATTGATCGCGGCCTGGCCTTCAGATAATGTCGGCATCTCCACAAACCCGAATCCCTTGGACTGTCCGCTATACCTGTCTTTCATGATGCTAACCGAGGAGACCTGCCCATATGCCTCGAACTCTTTCCTTAACTCATCTTCGGTTACATCGTAAGATAAGTTGCCGACGTAAATGTTCATTATTTACACCTTCCCTTTTAAAAAAATAACTTTGGCATACACGGGACTCCTAACCTGTCGACCCGTGTATGCCGATGATGTTTAACTGGTGTTACCTTTTCGGTTTGATGGTGTTATAGCAGTCGCTGCAGTAAACCGGTTTATCCTGGCGGGGCTCGAAGGGGACCTCGGTCGCCTTGCCGCATTTAGCGCATACCGCCGGGTAAAGCTGGCGGGGTGCCCGCTGGCCGGAGCTGTCACCACGACGACTTGATTTCCTCGCCTCCCTGCATTCAGGACAGCGCTTGGGCTCATTAGTGAAGCCTTTTTGCGCATAGAATTCCTGTTCGACGACACTGAAAGTGAATTCAGTGCTGCAATCAGCGCATTTGAGCGTTTTGTCAGTAAAACCCATTGTTTGACCTCCTATGTGTTTTATGGTTTGGAGTTGGAGGTATTTGAAACTTGAATTAAATACGGAGGACAATTAAGAGGTTGACTTAATTAAGTCTGCAATAACCTGAACTTAAACCACCTTTATACTATACTCTAAAAATACAACTACTGCAATAACTGGGAATTTTCACATACAAATGAGTTCATCCATATCATTGAACCACTACTTAGCCTGTCCTGCTCCCATCTGCTATACTTCAAACCTCGTAAACTCAAATGGAAAACATGGGATTTGCCAAAAGGTTCGTAATACCCTGCTTTGTACAGCTTTGGGGTATGATGCTGTTGTGGGCAGTGCTGGCCTATATCTCCATCTACTGGATCGACCTGGGCTTCAGCCACTTCCAGGTCGGCGTCCTCATAGCCATCTTCCCCCTTACCTCGCTGGTGCTCATGATACCATCCGGCATATTCGTCGACCGCATATCCCCCAAGAAGCTGGTGATGGCAAGCCAGGTTATCTTTGCTATTTGTGTATTCGGGCTTACCAGGACCACCGACTTCTGGCTTACGCTGGTTCTCCTTGTTATAGGCGGCACAGGAAACTCGCTTTTCAACAATTCCGCGCCTGCCCTCTACTACAAGACATTGGGCGAGAAGTTCCGCGGGATAAAACTCGGTGTCTTCGCCGCAATGTCACTGGTCGGTTATGGATCCGGCCCACTATTGGGAGGCTTCATCCTGTCCAGGTTCGATATGAACGCGGTCTTCCTGTTCTCTTTACTGGGATCAATCCCTCTCCTGGTCTTGTGCCTCTTCCTGCCCGATGTCGAGGGCACCAGGGTATCGCTTACTCAATACAAGACTGATCTTTCCAACAAGTCCGTCCTCATATTCATTATCCTGGTCTTCCTCGTATCCATGCACATCGGCGTCGAGCAGACCAGTTTCAGCCTGTATCTGAACAAGGACCTGAACATAAATAAAGACGCCATAGGCTGGTTGTACTTCATTCAGGCGATGGCCATGGCGATACTGGCAGTCTTCAACGGTTTCATCGGTGATCGCTTCACTGCCAGGGGCCGGGGCCTGGCAGCGCTTTTCTATACTGGTATAATGATCTCGGGACTGACCAACATCGCGCTCTTCTTCACCACCAATTTCGGCACTGTGCTCGCCGTGCGCTTAAGCCACGCCGTCGGAGACAGCCTTACAATTGTGACCCGCAGCATGATAGTTTCACACCTCTTTATAGCGTCCAGGATCGGCGGCAATTTGGGTACCGTCACCACCACGGTTACTCTGGGAATCCTGGTTGGTTCCCTTCTGGGCGGAGCCATGCCTAGCTACATTATGGGGTTCGTGATAACCGGCGTCCTCGCAATACTTGCCATTCCCATTGCTATCATTACCAAACCCGATTTTTAGTCGTGACTTTTAGTTATAATATAGAGAATACAATGTTGCCGGGGTCAGGTGATGCCTGCGAATTTACCGCCTCAATATTTTGAAGCCGAAAAGCGTTTCAGGAACGCCTCAACTCCCGAGGAGAAAGTCCAGGCGCTGGAAGCCATGCTCGCCATCATGCCCAAGCACAAGGGCACCGACCACCTGCAGGCAGACCTGCGCAGGAAGATCGCCAAGATCACCGAGGAAGCGGAAAGGAAATCTGCCACCAGCAGGAAAAGTTTCTACATCCCAAAGGAAGGGGCAGGGCAGGTGGCGCTGGTAGGACCTCCCAACACGGGCAAATCGCTCCTGCTGGCATCGCTCACCAATGTAGAACCCGAGGTAGCCGACTATGCTTTTACTACCAAATCGCCCAACGTGGGCATGATGCCCTTTGAGAATATACAGGTACAGATCATCGACATGCCGGCGGTGAACTTGTACGAGTCCCGAGTATGGTCCAATAGTATCTTGAGGAACGCCGATCTCCTCGCCATCGTCGTCGACCTCACCGATAAACCGGTGGCACAGGCACATATGGTTTTAAAAGAGCTCGAGAAGATGGCTATCATACCCGAAAAGGAAGGCTCTGGAGAAGCTGACACAGGATTGCGTACCCGCAAAATGTTCATCATCGGGAACATGGGTGACCTCGATTTCGATGGGGAGGGAATCAAATCCATATTGGTAAAATACAAGGGCCTCATCGACAGCATCAAAGTTTCGGCTGAATCCAAGGAAAACCTGGAGGAGCTGAAAAGGCAACTCTTCTCCCAGCTGGACATTATACGTGTCCACACCAAGTCACCAGGCGCTAAGGTCGACTTGACCGACCCGGTCATCCTGAGAAAAGGCGCAACCGTGAAGGAGGCCGCCGAAGCCGTGCATAAGGACTTCAAGGCCAGGCTCAGGTATGCCGTGGTATGGGGCTCCGCTAAGTTCGACGGTCAGCGGGTAGCGCAGGAGCACGTGCTCAGGGACAATGACATCATCGAGCTCCACATATAAAATACCGGCTTCATTCCTGTATAATTCAGATAATGGTCTCTGTCAGAAAAAGCTTAAGCACCCTTAAAAAAGACGGGGCGCACGGCGCTGGTTGGCTCACCGGGCAGGCTATTGAGATAATCAAATTGGCCGTCTCAGAAAGCAAAGCCAGATCTCCTGTTAAACTCGCCGAGGAACTCAACAACGTAGTTGATGAGCTGATTAAGGCCAGGCCGGGAATGGTTTCGATCGCCAATTATGCAACGCGGTTCCGGGAAGAATTAAAAATAGTCGTTGCGCAAAGCAAAACAACCGAAGGCTTTAAAAAAAAGTGCGCTACAATTGCGACAAGTCTCATCAAACACCACGAAAAATCTTCTCTGGGCGAGGCCAGGAACGCGGCAAAGATAATCCTCAACCGCAGCATCGTGATGACATGTAGCTATAGTTCCGCCGTTTGCAGGACGCTGGAGCTGGCAAAGAAAAAAGGCACCGATTTCAAGGTGCTGGTTGTTGAGTCAAAATCAAATGGCATATCTTACGGCAACATGACAGTCAGCAACCTGAAGAGATCTAAAATCAGTGCGCAGTTAGTACCGGATGACCATATCCGCTGGCACGCGTCAAGGGCAGACGTCGTCCTGCTCGGGGCCGACACTATATCCCTTCACGGCTGGATGCTAAACGGCACACCTTCATTCGAGCTTGTCAGGATAGCTGGTCGAAGAAATATTCCCGTATATGTAGTATGCGGGTTGTCCAAATTTGACGTCCAGGGAATGTTGACCGGACTGCACGAACCTGAACCTGGTTTTGATATAATCCCGCTGGACCTGGTTACGGGAATCGCCACCGAATCAGCTATGTCTAAACCCGACGATATACACAGTCTTACGATGGAAGATATATTCAGGAGCACGCGTGCCCGGCCTGATTGATACCCATGCACACCTCGATGAAATAGATGACATCGATACTGCTATCCAGCGGGCCAGGCAGGCCGGCGTCGATGCGATCCTCGCCGTCGGCCAGGACATGGAGTCCAATAAAAAAATCCTTCAACTTGCTGCTGGTTATCCAGAATTCGTTTATACCGCGCTGGGACTTCACCCCTGGTCTATCGGCAACATGAATCCAGAACAAATAGAAAATAATATCGGGTTCATCAAAAACAATCTGCAGCCTGCACTCGCAATCGGCGAGGTAGGGCTGGACTACGACAAAAGGGTCCTCAAGGGCGCCGGCAAGGATTTGCAGAAAGAGGTGCTTAAAAGCCTACTGGAGATTGCCAGCGTATTTAATAAGCCCGTTTCCCTGCACAGCCGCTATGCCTGGAAGGACTGCCTGCAACTGGTTAAGGAAGCAGGGATTAAGAGAGCAGTCTTCCACTGGTATACAGGGTTCAGCAGCACGCTCTGCGAGATAATAGAATCCGGTTACTACATCTCTGCCACTCCGGCTGCCGAGTATCACGAGGAACACCGCCGGGCAATCAAAGAAGTGCCTGCCGAACAACTGCTACTTGAAACAGACTGCCCCGTTTATTATGGTCGCGAGAACAGGTACCGTTCCCAGCCAGTAGACGTCGTCCGCAGCCTCAAAGCCGCAGCGGAGATAAAGGGCATGGACGAAAGCGAGCTTGCCAGGCAAACAAACCTGAACGCCAGGAGGCTTTTTGGTATTTAACCCCGATAAATATACTATAATTACGTCATAACATGTGTGATTGGCTTAAGACAATGCAGGAGGATATCGGCGCCGCAATGGAGCGCGACCCGGCGGCACGCAGTCCCTGGGAAGTCTTTTTCCTGTATCCAGGCCTGCATGCGCTGTGGTGGCACCGCGTGGCCAATTTCTTCTACAGGCATAAATGC
>CAYLRS010000062.1:5535-7918 GCA_964385895.1 uncultured Dehalococcoidales bacterium | reverse complement strand
CAGTACTGCAGGATGCCTAAAAATAACTTCCTCTATCTCTCTTGGATAAATGTTGATACCCCCAGATATAATCATGTCATCTATTCTATCTCTTATAAATATGTAACCATCTCGATCAATATAGCCCACGTCTCCCGTATGATACCATCCCCTTTTTAGTACCCTGGTATTTAATTCGGGCATGCCCAAGTAGCCATTCATTACTCTGGCACTCTTCACAACGATTTCTCCTATCTCTCCGGCTGGCATTTCCTCATCATTATCGTCAACTATACGTACCCTCGTCTCCTGCAATGGTTTGCCAGCGGATTCGATCTTGGTTAATATCCCGTCTGCATTAGAAATAAGGTGATCTTCTTTTGTTAAGATACTTATTACAATCGTCTCAGTGGAGCCATAAGCCTGGACGAAAATATTGCCGAATAACCGCATTACTTTTTTTAACAGTTCCGCTGGCATGTGCGATCCCGTATACAATACGGTCCTCAGGCTGCTAAAGAGACTGATATCAAATGTTGGATCATTTATGAGGAAGTTAAGTGCAGTAGGCACCAGAAATGTATCAGTCACCTCGTATTTTTTGATAATCTGCCCAATATTTCTGGCGCCAATTGCGAAGTCTCTTAATGAGACAATGGCTGAACCGGCGGTAAAAAAAGATAGATCTGTCATAAAGCCGGCGCTGGCATGCATTGGCATGATGCTCAAATAAACGGTATCGGGATAAATATCAAACATTTGTGCGGATATAGCAAGGTGGGAAGATATATTTTTTCGTGTAATCCTGGCTCCTTTGGGACGGCCGGTAGTACCACTGGTAAACATCAGCAGTGCGAGTTGATCTTCTACAGCACGTATATCGGGTTCTTCAGATGAGCTATTATGAATAAACTGCTCAAAGTCTATTACTGGAGGTTGAGTAGCCCCAATACAAATCATCTTTTCAATACAGCTTGAATCTAATGTTAGAGATGCCACTGTACTGATGTATTCCGGCTCAGTAATAATAATCCGAGGTTTGCTCAGATTAACAATGTATTCAATCTCTTTCGCGGTCAACCTGAAGTTGATAGGCAGTACAACCAAACCCGCTTTAAAGCAAGCAAGGTATATTTCCCTGTACTAAGGGCAGTTTTTTAGTTGAACTGCCAGAACATCACCTGGTCTCATCCCTATGTCGACCAGGGCGTTGGATAGTTTATTAACACGTCTATCTAACTCAGTAAAAGTTGCTCTGCTATTCTCGTTATAAACAGCCACTTTATCGCTGTATTGGTGGGTGGTATTCCTGATTATCTCACTTAAGTCCAATTAGTACCCCAACAAAAGTTCAAGCCGGTCTTTTATTAAATAGAATAATAAAAATCAAAAGGCCAGTAACTATTGTTCCGATTTATGGATTAGGAATTTTAGTCCAATCTGATACCTGGCCGATTTTGTCAATGTTCTCATATATAGCACAAATAAGCTGGCATTGCTTACTTCCCTCATCTACTTCCAAGTCGGCAACATAAGCGGTCTCATATCCAAGCTGCTCTATCAACCTATCAACTATCATATTAACGATCGGGCACATGTAAGGCTTAATACCATCATTTTTGACTTTGGTTGCTGCTGGTAAATGACAGCACCCCTTAACTCTTAACTTCAAGCAGATACCTTTACCACCAAGTACATACTTTATTTCTTCGGCAATCCCATTTTTAACTATTGCTTTAATGCAATTACCAATGATATCCTCGGTAGTATTCCCTATAATATTTTGCGACCTGATGAAACTTACACCGACCATATCGCCCTTGGCGCCAGCTATACCGCCCAGCTCATGCCACAAAGTCTCTTCATAGAGGGCTAATGAGTCGTTCAAATAAGATAGTAAGAATTTCTTGTCCACTTAGGGCCTCCTTGTATTACCGAATTCTTCCCAGTAGACCAATTCTGATAAAGATTTTTTAGGTCTGGGATGTTGTCTTGGCCCGTCAGTCCAACCAATGGCAACAATAGCCATCAATTTATAATCACCAATTCCTGTTGGGATTTTTAACAGCTCTTTCAGTTTGTTCGCCCTTCTGATATTAGCAGCAGGAGCATGTACCCAGCAGGCACCTAAGTCCAGCGAATGTGCTTCCAAACATATATTTTCCAGGGCTGCGCATAAATCATATGTCACATCTGCGGAGGGCGGTTTTAAATCACCTATGACCGCTATAATCAAGGGAGCTTTGCCCGGGAACTCTGAGACTTGGCCCGTATACATTACTTTTAGAACTTCTTCCCTTCTCACCGGATCTTCAATTTTGGCAAACCGCTCCTGTATACGCCCGAGAGAATAATCCGCCGTTGCCCATGAACCTGTTATTATTTTCCCTAGCGTACCGATTTT
>CAYLRS010000062.1:0-5525 GCA_964385895.1 uncultured Dehalococcoidales bacterium | reverse complement strand
TTCCTGACTACAATAAACCGCCACGGCTGATAGTTCTCACCAGTAGGTGCCCAGCGCGCAGCCTCTAAAATCTTATCTATCAATTCGTCAGGAACGAGATCAGTCTTATATCGTCTGATACTCCTCCTCGTTGTAATAACATCTAAAATGTCTCCCATGCTGTTCCTCCAAATTTACCGAATATATATGCTTTGACCAATCAACTGATTTTCAAACTGACAATTTACTAAACGATTACCAAAACAACAATCTAATTAAATAAGTCTCTTCTACGAGAAATCAAAAACCTGCTCAGCTGCTTTGCCTAGAATAATATCTATCTCCTCCGAAGTGAACTTTACTTCTTTTGTCTTGGGTTCCTTTATGGCCTGTACCCATTCTTCATTAGAAACCCAAAAAGTAGGCATTGGAGCATCGCTGGCGAATAGTATCTTCCAAGGAGTGGCCCAATCAATTAAGTTTCGCAACCAACGGTAAAAATAATCAGGATTCAGCTTATAATTAAGTTGCATTACCGAAATGTCCAGATATACATTGGGTAATACCATAGCGGCATTCAATGCCTGGGCAGAGGACTCACCCCCGGCATGAGCCATTACCATTTTTACGCCGGGGAAATGATCAGCGACTGTGGCTATATTCCAGGGCTGAGCAAACTCCCAGTTCCTTTCTCCACCCCCACTGTGAAACACTATCGGCACTCCCCATTTCGCACATTTCTCATAGAGGGGAAAACAAATTGGATCCTGTGGATAAAATCCGGCTGACGGATGAATTTTGAATCCTTTCATACCCCATTCTTCAATAGCTTCAGTTGCTTGGTCAATTACATCGGGTCGCCTGGGATCAAGGGCAGCCAGGGCTATTAACCGCCCCCTATATTTCTTGGCCATTTCCGCATGGATACGGTTTTGCTCTCTGTTACTGATCCTTGGCTCACCAGATACGGCATATGCCCAATCAACACCAAAAATAACGCTTTTATCTATGCCTGCCCTATCCATAGTTGCAATCATCTTGCTACAGTCGGGATCCACCCGGGACTTAAGCATCTCAAAATATTCATCCATGGTTATTTTTTTGTTATGCACCCGGCTATATAATGATATGGCAGTGCGCGCATTAGATTTGGCGAATCTGCCTCTGACAAACCCTGGTGAAGTCATATGTACATGAGTATCGATAATCATAGGCACACCATCCTTATATTAAAATTATTAACTGATCAAATTTCACTCAACCGGACAATATACTAAAAAATACAACCGACCAGTCAGTTATTTATACTATATCCAATGGAATTTGTCAAACCCGGGTTGTATTCAAAATCAAACTTGACCGCTGTGTGTGTGAATTTTAAGTTTTTACATATGTAGGCAAGCTACTGGTATTTAATTATTGGTAACAATTGGTCATTTATGCCATAGCAGTTAAGTACCTGATAAGCTGATTACAAAGGCATGTTGCCGTGTCTTTTTTGTATTCTAGATATTTTCTTACGCCGTAGTAACCGGAGCTCTCTGATAAGCCTCAATCTGGTTTCACCCGGTTCAATGATGTCATCAAGTAGATTGGATTCAGATGCGATGTGGTAAGGTGTATCGAAAATCTTTCCGTACTCCTTTATAAGATTTTCTTTAGCTTGCTCGGGATCAGCAGCATCTCTGTACTGATTTGAATACAGAAGCTCTACGATCTGCCTGGTGCCCATTACTCCATATGCAGCAGTGGGCCAGGCAAGGATTAAATCGGTGCCGTGCCCCCGCAGTGCGCCCATGCCTAAATTGCCACCGCCATAACACTTGCGCATACGTACAGCTATTCTGGGGACAACAGCTTCACATAAAGCATATAAAACCTTCGCCCCATGGCGAATTATTCCTCCATGTTCCTGCTGTGACCCTGGCAAAAATGCCGGAGTATCAATCAGCAGCACAATTGGAATATTAAAGCAATCACAGAATCTTATAAATCTGGCCTCTTTATCAGAACTGTCGATAGTAAGACTGCCTGCACAGACCATAGGCTGGTTGGCTATTATTCCTACAGTATAGCCGTCCAGACGTCCGAACCCGACGATAATTTCGGGAGCAAATTCAGCCTTTACTTCAAGGAAATCACCACCGTCCACAATTTCATTGATTATATGATGCATATCATAAACCTCGTTAAAATCGGCAGGTACAATTTCAGCCAGGGCATCGGTGATGCGGTCGGGGTTATCCTTGGATTGAATGACTGGTGGCATTTCCTCGTTGTTAGAAGGTAAAAAGCTCAATAACCTTTTTATGTTCGCAAAGCATTCGTCCTCACCGGGTAGCCTGAAATCGCAGACACCGGAAATCTGTGAGTGAACCCTCGCACCACCGAGATCCTCCATTGTTATTTGTTCGCCAATCACAGATTGGATCATAAGAGGCCCGGTGATGAACATGTGACTGATGCCGTCCACCATGAAAATGAAATCAGTTAATGCTGGGCCATAAACTGCAGCCCCGGCGCAGGATCCCAGAATGGCAGAGATCTGCGGGACTACACCTGATGCTTGTGTTAGTGGGAAATAAATTGTCCCCTGGTTTTTGTCACCAACACCCCTTGTTGGCCTATCTATTCTATCCGCTCTGACACCCGGAGAATCCAATAACCCAATCAGCGGGACCCTCATATTCATAGCTTTCTCAATTTCCATATATAGTTTTTCGCCATGCAGTGAGCCCACTGTTCCGCCAAGCACTGTAGAATCCTGTGCGTATATACACACAATCCTGCCATTAATGGTGCCATGTCCTACAATCAACCCGTCTCCAGGAGCTCCCTGTTTATACTCAGAAAATAAACCAGACTCCACAAAACTGCCCGGATCTAATAATCTATAAATCCTTTCACGTGCTGTCAGCTTGCCCTTGGCACGATGCTTATCGATTTTCTCCTTTCCGCCGCCCAGGTATAGTTTTTCCCGCAACTCCTTTAATTCTTTTACCCTTTCGCCCATTTCATTGCTCACTTGAATTCACCTCATTACCTAGTTTAGAAGCATAAACAATATATAAATTATTCCAGAATATCACAGTTGAAATCTTGAATGCAGTAATTATATAATTATACCGACTGGTTAATCAATCGCGGAATTTTAATAAATCTAACCGTTGGAAATCATTATTCTATCTTTACTCTACTGAATAATAAATGAAGATACACGGGGGCCACGAGTTATACCCTTTTATATATATTTGCAGGGTCAAATAAATAACAACGCACAAAGGAAAAGCCCCGTCTGCCCCGATTGTTTTCAGCACGGATGCTAATTTGATGATCAAATTGCCGATTTTATATTCTTCTTGCGATAATTGACTGGAATAAGTTAATATATAAGATACTGACCGGTTGGTATAATTTTACCGGCACTATTATTAATCCTATCCTTAACATACCAAATATTAAATTCTCATAACAAGAATTTGTAAGTGGAGAACCTGATGGAAAATATTTTAGTAGGAAAGCAAGATTATATTTGTACGGTTACAATTAATAGCCCGGGGAAACGGAACTCTTTAAATAGCTATGTGTTGAAGGATATTATCACCGTTTTCAACAGCATAAATACAGATGCAGACGTCAGGGTTGTCATCTTACGCGGAGCTGGAGAGAAGGCTTTTTGTGCTGGTGCTGATATAGAAGCGCTCATGGTTAACGGTGTCGCAGGAAATCTAATCCCACACGCAGTGCAATCTGTTGCCAATTGCCGTTACCCGGTAATAGCCATGATATATGGATATGCTATCGGTGCTGGATGTGACCTCTCCTCTGCCTGTGATTTTCGAGTAATAGCCGATACGGCAAAAATAGGAATAAATCCGGTTAAGTTAGGAATAATTTATTTCCCCGAAGCCATCCAGAGGTTTATCGATCTGGTTGGTATATCTTATGCAAAAGAGCTATTTTTCACAGGTAGGTTCCTAACAGCGCAAAGAGCTAAAGAAATCGGGTTGGTTAACTACGTAGTTTGTGCAGAAGATCTTGCTTCATTCACTTACGCATTTGCCAAAGAAATTGCTGAAAATGCTCCGCTGGCCGTAACTGGTCACAAAACAATCATGAATAAGTTGCTTGAGTCGAGGTTGAGTGAACCAGCAAAGACCCAACTCCATGCCATTATGCAAGAATGCTGGCAGACAGAAGATTTAAAAGAAGGATTGACAGCTTTCATTGAGAAACGAAAACCGAATTTTCATGGAAAATGAGATGCTTGACGATTATATATTCAGGTATAAGCTAGATTTAGAAGTCAGTGAAACACCTGTTCATAATCATCGTTTGGCTGAATTTGTAAGAGTTGTATTGGAAAATGTTCTCAACATAATTGTTCCACTGAAAGATGGTGAGGATATAAAGATCGATGGATTCAGATGGATGATGGATCGGGAAAATAAATATGAAATATTTTCTAAATATGGTGATATCACACTAGATAAATATTCTTCTCACAAAGCTGAATCAGCGCAGCATTCAAATATTGAAGATGCCCCTGCATTTTACGAGCCCAGGATCGTTTTAATAAAAAAATTAATTAAATCCTTATTGAACTTGATCGAATTAGAAAATAATGGCCATGTTGTTAATATAGACAGTTTCCGATTAAAAAATCTCCGGGATTGGATAATTAATAGCTCAGGAGATCCTAATGAAATCCTACAATACCTGGGAAGCAGATGCAGCTGTGATTGTGTTTTTTGTTGTAATAACGGTAACCCCCCCGTTTTAAAGGCAACTACCTGTGTGAAAAGCAATAGCGATAAGGAATTTAATCAATTAAACACGAGGGTGAAGTATTTTTCTGAAAGAAATAAGACGGCCTTATTCCCTTCCGGTGGTTCTGTCTATGAAATAACAGAGCATCCACACTTTATGCATGTATTGCAAAAGCTCAGGGGAGTTACATCCAGTGTCATCAGGATCACCTCCAACGGGAGGAATCTCACACCTGAATTTATCGAACAATTAACCCAGTTTAAACCATTATACGTTTACCTGTCTTTGAATAGTTCTTCACCAGGCAGACGCTATAGATTAATGAAGGATAACCAACCGGAAATAGCAATAGCATCATTGAATCTACTTAAGAAAAAAAGTATCCCTTATGCTACCGTCATAGTACCATGGCCGCTGGATAATGAACGTGAAATGTTAGATGATCTGGTAAATACCATAAAATATGCCACTCAGTATGAAACGCATTTAATTCAAATCAATCTTCCCGGTTACACCCGTTATTTTTCGCAGCAAGAGCTATTCGATAGCCCAGTAATTTGGAAGCAGATAATCTCCAGGGCCAGGTCAATGAGGGAAATCATTGATAATCCCATAATTGTGATGCCTACTATGTATGAGGAAATACTCTATTGCGATCAAATCAATCTTGCTCAGGTAGTTGGACTGGTAAAAAACTCCCCAGCTTCTCTCGGAGGTATCAGGAGAGGAGATGTAATTACGAACATAGGCGGTATACCTGTGCGTAATCGCCCGCA
>CAYLRS010000061.1:0-7923 GCA_964385895.1 uncultured Dehalococcoidales bacterium | reverse complement strand
GTTGACTTTGTAGCCAGCTATAGCGGCAATCTCAGCTATGCCATGGCCCATGTCGCCAGAACCGACGACTGCGATCTTCTTGATGTCATCAACCTTCATTGATCTATCTCTCCTTGTAATATTTTTTATTCGCCAGTGAACTTAGCGTCGCGTTTTTCCATAAAAGCCGTCATGCCTTCCATGGCATCCTTGGACGCGCCTACTGACTGTGAACCGGCAAGCTCTATTTCAATACCGGCTGCCATATTAGTATCCTGTCCAAGTACCACGGCATTAAGTATTGCCTTCAGTGCCAGAGGAGCACGCTTACTCAGGGTTGTCGCATATTCCTTGGCATCCTTCATAACCTCGCCGGGTTTGGAAATTTTATTGATGAGACCCCAGCTAAAAGCTTCAGGTGCATTTATCCTCCTGCCCATAAGCGCTATCTCAAGCGCCCTGGTGCGGCCAACCAGGCGTGGCAGCCTCTGAGTGCCTCCCCAGCCGGGGATAATGCCAAGATTGATCTCAGGCAAGCCTAATGTTGCCTTCTCAGCATCAACCATTACACGGAAATGACACGATAACGCCAGTTCCAATCCGCCACCCAGTGCAAAGCCGTTGATAGCAGCGACAACTGGCTTGGCGCCACGCTCTATCCTATTAAATACCAGGTGGCCGCATCTCGACAACCATACATTCATGGGATCAGCAAAACTGGCAATATCAAAACCGGCGGAGAAGGCCTTCTCTCCTCCACCCGTGATTATAATCGCACGAACAGCTTTATCCATTTCCAGTTCCGTCAATGCCTTGCCGAGATTATCAATAGCCGCGTAATTAAATGGATTCACCGGCGGGCGGTTAAGCGTAATAATTCCAACCGCCCCTTCCTTTTCCAGTATTAATGTATCGTAAGCCATAATACCTCCTTGTTTGTTTAATTTCGCGCTACATTATAGCTTAAATCGCTAAATATTTCCCTGTCAGCATTAACAGACCATCAGATTTCTGATATCTGAAATGACGGAAATACAGCCTTGTTACAGAATCACCTATCTACATCAACTACGGTTGTCCTCGACTGGAAATCCGTCAATAGAGCTTTAAGCTGCAATCCGGCCGCCAATTCCAGCTTGTTCATAACCTCAATCAGATTCGTGACCGCGCACATATTAGTGCTGGGCCTCCACCATGAACAAGCTTCTTCATCACAGAGACAGGTTTCCTTTTTTACAAAACCATCTGCTTCCAGACTCTTGCTGTTGAACTTCATAGGGCAATTCAATATCTTCTGCTTTGGCATTCAAACACCTCCATTGTTTTTATAATAATCGCCTAAAATAGCTAACTACCTGCACTACCTCTACTCTGCTGCATCCTCAATAAACCAACAATAATGCCGTTTATGATCAAAACTTATAATGTAAATTATACAATAGGCTGCTATAAAGTAAAGTGCTAATTGCATTACGTGATTACTGTGTCTATAATATCAAGTGATTCATCTCTGAGAATAATTGGAGGAGGTGTTATATGGCTGATTGTTCATACCACCCAGGTAAAGATGCTGTTGGCGCGTGTGTAAACTGCGGCAAGATGGTTTGTCTTGCGTGTCGGACAGAACTCCAGGAAAAGGTCTATTGCCAGCCCTGCGCTAATAAACTTTTTATCTCGAAAGCTGCAGTTCAAACTGGACAACCTGCGCAACCCGTTCAGACAGTCAGCGGAGCCTGGTGGCTATTGCCTATATTTTTTACATGGTTGGGCGGCTTGATCGCCTGGGCTGTTACTAAGGACAGGGATCCTAAAAAAGCCAGGTCTATGTTGATATGGGGTATAGTCCTTACTTTCATATATGCCATAATAACAACGATTATTATTGTTTTATTGATCTTTGTTTTCGGCTATTCAATCGCAATGGAGTAAAAGCCAAACTTAATACCGCTAATTTATACGTCCAATTTTTTGCCCCAGAGATAAAAAATTATATCTGGGGCTCCTTTTTACTTCATGGAAAATTAATTACGTTAATCCACATGCACAACTGCCCCTTTAATTAGCTGCAGGTCTATATTTATTGTAAGATTGATAGCACTATCATATAAATACAATGGATACCAGAATTCGTAATATAGCTGTTTTAGGGTCTACAGGCTCAATCGGACAGCAAACGCTCGATATAGTGCGCAGGTTCCCTGATAGATTCAGGGTTATCGGACTGGCCTGCGGTACTAATGCAAGATTTCTTGCAAGGCAAATACAGGAATTCAAACCTGAAGTCGTTGGCACTTCAATTAAAACCAATCTACCTGGAATATCAAAGAGGCTTTCATTAGATAGCATTTCCGCACACCCGGATGTTGACCTGGTAGTGATTGCTACCACCGGCAGAGTTGGTCTCAATCCAACTCTGGCTGCCATCAAAGCTGGTAAAACCATTGCCCTCGCCAATAAAGAAATCCTTGCCATGGCGGGAGAACTCATCTCTCGAATGACACATCAATATGGGGCTAAAATCCTGCCGATCGATAGCGAACACAGCGCTATATTGCAATGTTTGCAGGGCGAAAACTCAGGAGTAAATAGACTATTGCTGACAGCATCCGGTGGCCCGTTTTACGGTATGTCTGGCAATAAATTGAAAAAGGTAACCGTTGATGAAGCATTGGCTCATCCCACGTGGAAAATGGGCAAAAAGGTCACTATCGATTCCGCCACCTTGTTCAATAAAGGCCTTGAAGCCATAGAGGCTCACTGGCTCTTCTCCATTCCCTACGAAAGAATTGAAATCGTCGTACACCGGCAGAGCATTGTACACTCAATGGTCGAATTTGAAGACCGTTCCATCAAGGCACAGCTAAGCGTGCCGGATATGCATCTTCCGATACAATATGCCCTCTTCTACCCGGAAAGGATATATAATGAAGATATCCAGCATTTGAGTTTTGACCAGATGAAAACACTCACTTTCGAACCTGTAAATTACGATTCTTTTCCCTGTTTGAAACTTGCACTTGAAGCAGGGGAAAAAGGAGGCACATACCCTGCAGTACTCTGTGCCGCCGATGAGATTGCTGTAGAACTTTTCCTGCAGAAGAACATAGGATTTGCAGAAATAGCTAAAATTATTGAAAGAACATTGAACCTGCACCGGCCCACTATAAACCCGGAGCTTGAAGATATCGTTATAGCCGATGGGTGGGCGCGGGAAACCGCCCTCAAAATAGCCAGAAAGGAAGTCTAATGATATTAACCATAGTAGTTTTTATTGCTTTATTAATACTGCTTATTTTAACTCATGAATTAGGTCATTTCGCAGCTGCCAAGCTGTCAAAGGTAAAAGTCGAAGAATTTGGCATCGGTTTCCCTCCCAGGTTGTTCAGCTTCAAGCGGGGAGAAACAGTCTATTCAATAAATGCCATACCGTTTGGAGGTTTCACCAAGCTGCTTGGCGAGGAAGACCCGTCCGTGCCGGGCAGCCTTGCCAGCAAAAGCATACCCGCCCGGATACTGGTACTGAGTGCCGGTTCTTTGTTGAACATACTGCTTCCAGTCCTGCTTTTTAGCATAAGCTTCATGATCCCGCACGACGTGACTATGGAAAAGGTGATAATCAAAGAGGTAGCCGCAGAATCACCCGCACAAATCTCAGGAATAGCAGCTGGAGATAGGATATTGGAAATAGGCAACCACTATATTAAGAACCGCGGCGATGTAAGCTACAATATCCAATTAAATCTCGGATCTGAGATAACCCTGCTTATTCAAAAACCGGACTCCAGCGAAAAAACTGTACTGGTAAAACCGCGCTGGAATCCGCCTCAGGGACAGGGGGCAACAGGTATAGTCTTATCCGGTGTAGATACAACTACAGCAAGTGAATCTATGCCTTTCTGGCAGGCTGTCCCTGCCAGCATCACGCACAGCTGGGAGATTCTCATCCTCTTCAAGAACGAAGCCGTCGGCTGGTTTGTCAGGAGCACCGCTCCCAAACTTGCAGGACCAATCGCCATAGCGCAGCTCACGGGAGAGGTTATCAAGGCAGGGATCAGCCCGCTGCTTGAGTTTACAGCCCTGATCAGCATTAACCTGGGTATTTTTAATCTATTACCATTCCCCGGGCTTGACGGTGGCCGTCTCATCTTTGTCTTCCTGGAATGGTTCCGCCGCGGCAAGAGGATATCGCCGCAAAAGGAAGGCCTGGTACACTTGATAGGCTTCATGGCTTTGATCGTGCTTATCCTGGTTATAAGCTACTTTGATATCGCCCGTATCATCCAGGGAGAAAGCCTGCTCCCTTGATAAAGCGACGTTTTTCCAGACCTATCCAGATAGGTTCGGTTACCGTTGGCGGGAATGCGCCGATCATCGTACAATCGATGACTAAAACAGATACCCGTGATGTTAAAGCTACTGTAAACCAGATAAAAGAGCTTGCTGACTGCGGCTGCGAAATAATAAGGGTAGCTGTTCCTGACACAGAAGCTGCCGGAGCAATAGCTGCAATCAAGAAAAACATACCTATACCCCTTATTGCCGATATCCATTTCGATTACCGCCTTGCTCTGGCATCAATAAAGAGCGGAGCCGACGGCCTGAGGCTCAACCCGGGGAATATCCGCGATAAAGAGCACATAAAAAAAGTTGTTGAGTCCGCTAAAGCAAGAGACATCCCCATTAGAATCGGGGTAAATTTTGGCAGCCTGCCGCCCTCCAAACAGGCCAATATGTCCGTTGCTGAGCGCATGTCTAACATCGCGTTGGAACAAATCAAGCTTCTGGAAAGCAGGGACTTCAACCTCATCAAGATTGCTGTAAAAGCATTTGACGTGCCCACTACCATTGAAGCCTACAGGATTATCGCTGATAAAACGGCTTACCCGTTGCATCTTGGTATTACCGAATCAGGATTGCCGCGCACCGGAATCATACGGAGTGCCGCTGGCATCGGCATACTCCTTTACGAAGGTATGGGCGACACCATAAGAGTTTCACTCAGCTCACATCCCCGGGAGGAAGTATTTACCGCGTACGAAATCCTCAAGTCGCTCAATATCCGGGAACATGGCCCGGTTCTGGTAAGCTGCCCTGCATGCGGGCGCAGCGAAGTGGACATTATCGGGCTGGCGGAGACTGTGAATGAATATTTACAGAGCATTAAAAAACCTATTAAAGTGGCGGTCATGGGATGTGTGGTCAATGGCCCGGGCGAAGCAAAAGATGCGGATGTCGGCATTGCCTGCGGGAAGGGCAGGGGCGCCATATTTAAAAAGGGCAAGATCACCCGCACAATTGAAGAATCACAGTTCATGCCAGCGATAATTCAGGAAATTCAAAGCTTATAAATCCAGCAATCCTACTGATATATTATTAGTCCGGCACACTAAACCGGTTATATAATACTTTTAAATTTACCCCTAAATATTCTAAAATACACTGACATCTTAAGCTCGAGAGGATAATTTTATGCGGTTCAGCAGATTATTGGGCAGGACCCTGAAGGAAGTTCCTGCGGAAGCAGATTGTGTCAGTCATCAATATCTGGTACGTGCCGGGATGATCCAGCAAATCGCTGCCGGTGTCTATTCCTATATGCCCATGGGCTGGCGGGTGTTAAAAAAGATCGCGGATATCATCCGTGATGAAATGGATAAGGCAGGCGGCCAGGAGATCATGATGCCTTCGCTGCAGCCAATAGAGCTCTGGGAGAAATCAGGCCGGCTGCCTTCTTTTGATAAGACGCTATTTATACTCACCGATCGCAAGGAGCACAGGCTTGTCATAGGCCCAACGCACGAAGAGGTAGTCACGGAATTGGTTCGGCGTTCTGTACAGAGTTACAGGGATCTCCCGCAGTTGCCTTACCAGATTCAGAACAAGTTCAGGGATGAGCCTCGCCCGCGCGGCGGCCTGTTACGCGTGCGCGAATTTATCATGAAGGACCTCTACAGCTTTGATGTTGACGAAGCCGGCCTGGATGAGAGCTACCGGAAAATGGTGCAGGCATATAAGAATATTTACACCAGGTGCGGTCTGCCCGCCTTGATGGTTGAAGCCGATAGCGGCGCAATCGGTGGAAAGGCATCACACGAATTCATGTTGATCACCGAGACAGGAGAAGATGAAATCATCTATTGCGCCAATTGCGGCTATGCGGCAAACACGGAGAAAGCAATCAGCATTAAAAATGCCAATCCATCAGGCAGTCTTCTCCCCATGGAGGAAGTTTCAACACCGGGGATGAAAACCATTGAAGAAGTGGCCTCTTTCCTGGGCGTCGGCGCTGATCAGACGTTAAAAGCGGTTTTTTATTCGGCTGATGGCGAGGTCGTCTTCGTCGTTATCAGGGGTGACCTGGAGGTAAACGAAACCAAGCTCAAAAACTTGCTCAACTGTATTGATCTGCACCTCGCTAGCGAAGCTGAAACTAAGGTATCAGGGCTGATTGCGGGGTACGCTTCACCCATGAACCTTAAAGGGGTCAAGATAATAGCCGATGATTCGATCAAGCCCGGGAGCAATTTCGTGGCCGGGGCCAACAAGCACGATGCACATTTTAAAAACGTCAATTATCCCCGGGATTTTAAGGTGGATCTTGTCACGGATATAGCCAGAGTGCGCGCCGGAGATTTATGTCAGAAGTGTAAGAGCAAACTTCTCGCTCAGAGAGGCATTGAAGTGGGCCATGTCTTCAAGCTGGGCACTTTTTTAAGTGAAAGGCTGGGCGCTTATTTCCTGGATAAGGATGGAACCACCAAGCCTATAATAATGGGATGTTACGGTATAGGCCTTGGCAGGTTACTTGCCGCAGCAGTGGAACAGAGCCACGACGATAAAGGCATTATCTGGCCATTGCCTATCGCTCCTTTCCAGGTGCACCTGTGCACTCTCAAGGCTGAAGATAACAAGGTTTCAGAGACTGCTGAGAAAATATATGCCGACTTCAACACCGCTGGCATCGACGTTCTTTATGACGATCGTGACGAGTCTCCCGGCGTTAAGTTCAACGATGCTGACCTCATCGGGATACCGCTGCGGGTGGTGGTGAGCCCCCGTTCACTGCAAAGTGGTGGTGTGGAAATCAAATGGCGCAAGGAGAAACAATCCCGGATAATCCCACTTGATGGACTGACAGAGGCAGTTAGGACCCTTTTAAATACAGGCGGTACCTGTTGAGCGCTGCCAGTGACTTTATGGCGGTCGCCGCCGACGGATAAACCGGCACTGAATTATTTTCAAGGTACTCTATAAGTTCACCTTCCAGCTTCAACATATAGGGTGGCCATACAGCCAGCGGTTTACCCTTATCCTTTGCCTTTAAAAATGAGGCGAAAAAAGCTTCCGGCTTAATGGGGTAGATATTCGGGGGTAGTTGCAGGGATATGCAATCCACGTTTTCATCTTCCAGCATCGCTTCAATAAAAATGCCATGATTGTTCTGCATCGTGTGAAACGTATAACAGATGCCGAAATCAAACGGATTCAATGGTATTTCCCAGGGCGGGAAAATCCCCTTCAGCTTCTCATAGCTTGTTTGCCCGGGTTTTGCTATTTCAAAACCGTACTGCAGGCTATGATCAATGGCCAGCACAGCCTCGCCGCCGGGGAAGGTGGCCAGGGCGATGCGATTCCCCTGTAATGGTGGCAAATAGGAAAAAGCCTTGGCAAAATAGAGGAAATCATCCAGTGTATCAGCCCTGATTGCCCCGGCCTGTTTTAACGCCGCATCAAATACTGCGTCATTGCCGCTTGCCATCGATCCTGTGTGTGTCATCACAACCCTTGCCCCTGCCTCGGTACGCCCGCCCTTCAAAACGATAACCGGTTTAGTCCTTGTTGTATTTCTTAGCACCTCGAAAAATCTCCTGGCATTACCTTTAATGGTTTCCAGGTGTATGAAGATAGCCTCAGTATCCGGGTCTTGCCCGAGATACTCCAGTG
>CAYLRS010000060.1:0-7944 GCA_964385895.1 uncultured Dehalococcoidales bacterium | reverse complement strand
GGGAACTGGTGACCGCTAGATGAGAGATTAACAGTCGTAGAGTATCGATTATATTTCGTACGCAGTTATTTGCTCAGAACGATTTTTGATAAATAGCCATTATTGCTGACTTATCCAGCGGCGTGGGATGGAATTTTACCCATGGCGCCGTCTTTACGGCATTACCGGCGAGTTTGTCGAAGTCTGCCTCCTTCACGCCGAGATCACGTAATTTAAGGTTCATGCCGATTTTTTGCAGCCATTTTCCTGTTGCAGCAATGCCATCAGCTTCACCGAAAACCTTTTCGCCGAGCAACTTAAAGCGCTCGGTCCTTACAGGTAACGTGTATTTCATCCATTCGAGAAGCAGGGCGGCCAGGCCGTCGCCATGCGCGATGTCGTACTCACCGCTTAAGGGATGCTCCATACCATGCAACGTCGTCATGCCGGTCCCACCGCCCAGTCCGGCAAACTGGGAGCAGGCGATGGTGCTGGCCCAGGAGAGCCTGGAGCGGTGCTCGATATCATCGAGCTTGTTTAATACCACAGGCAGCGATTCCACGACTGTCCGCATGGAAGCTTCGCGGAGAGAATCGTTGATTAAAGTCGATTCGCCGGCAGTAATATAGGCTTCCGCCAGGTGGCAGAATATATCCACGCCTCCCTGCGCCGTGGTTTTTTTAGGCAGTGTGACAGTAAGAGCCGGATCGACTATGGAAACGGTTGGATACATCGAGTTTTTGCCGAAGACTACTTTTTCATGGGTCTCCCAGTTGGTAAACACCGCGCCGTTGTTTGCTTCAGAACCGCTGGCTGCAACAGTGGGAACGAGTATGATCGAGGGTACTTTGCCCTTAGCAGTCGCCTTGCCATCGTAGTGCGCCCAGATGGGGTCTATACCGCTGCATGCCTGAGCTATACACTTGGCCGCGTCCATGGTGCTGCCGCCGCCAAGGCCAATTATCACCTGCGCGTTATGCTCCCGTGCAATTGCAGCACCCTGATCTATTGTAGATGCCCGCGGGTTAGGCTCAACCCTGTCAAAGACAATAGTTTTAACTCCCTGGCCTTCAAGGTCTTTCAACACCTTATCGAGGACACCCGTGGTGCGCATGCTTTTGCTTCCCGTGACAAGCAGTGCCACTTTGCCCAGCCTTGCTGTCTCAGTGCCAAGCTGGGAAAGGCTGCCGGCGCCGATAATAAACCTTACTGGTAGGTAGAACCTGGAAATGCCCATCATTTATACCTCCGTTTTATTCAGCGACAACGTGATTTCTGAGAGTGCCAATATTTTCTATTTTTACCTCCACCGTATCGCCGGCGGTGAGCGGTCCCACACCGGAGGGCGTGCCCGTGGCAATGATATCCCCTGGCAGCAGCGTCATTATGCCCGAGATGAAGCTTACCAGTTTTGGGACGCCGAAAATAAGGTCACCGGTGCTCCCCGACTGTTTCATCTCACCATTGACGTATGTTTCAATTTTCAAATTAAAAGGTGATACCTCTGTATCAATGCAGGGGCCTAAAGGGGCAAAAGTATCGAAGCCCTTGGCCCTCGTCCACTGGCCATCTTTTGCCTGAGCCACCCGGTCGGTCACGTCGTTGAAACAGGTATAACCCAGGACGTATTCCGCGAAGCTTTCTTCAGGTACATTTTTAGCCGTTTTGCCGATCACGATTGCCAGCTCGCATTCGTAGTCGATCCTCTCGGCAAGGTGTGGCAGAACTATATTATCTTCCGGGCCAATAATGGCAGACGGCGGTTTGAGGAACAGCAACGGTAATTCAGGAATCGGCGCTTCGAGTTCTTCAGCATGGAAATGGTAATTGAGGCCCAGGCAGACCAGCTTGGTTGATGGGCATGGAGGCAGGAGTCTTATTTCATCCAGATTGTAGGTATTGCCGTCTGGAATAAAATTTTTAGCCTTTGTGCCGGTCCAATGAAACGGAGAACCTCTGTAACCATGCACAATATGGCCATCCAGAACCCCATAGGAAATTTTATTTTTATACTTGAATCGCACAATCTTCACGACGTCTTATCCCCTGCCTGAGTCCGCTTCGTGTCACGTTTACCGATAGACTGACGGGCTGATTTTTTCTCCTCATCTGAAAGCAGACAACCGCTGATGCACACTTTAGTACATTTGGCATCGCACGGTTCGATGTGTACGGTCACGTCGGCGCCACTTAAATTTTGCCTTATTTCCTCGGTCATTTTCACCGTAATGTCGTGGGAATCACTGACTGTCATGACGGGATCTACCACTACGTGCAAATCTATAAAACGCGCTGCACCGGATTTCCTGGTTCTTACCCTGTGGATGGACCTGACCGTAGGATACCAGCTCTTAAGGTAAGTGGACAGCCATACAAGTTCGTGTGGCGGTGGGCTGGTATCGATTAAATCCTTAACAGCGTCAATGGTCAGGTGAAACGCAGCGCGTAAAATCAGTATAGCTACAGCAACAGCCGCAACCGGATCCAGCCAGTATAAATTGATACCCGGCCACAGCTTATTCCCGGTCCAGATAAACACGAGACCAGCCAGTACGCCGGCAGAAGTATATATATCCGTTCTTAAATGCCACGCATCCGCTATCAACGCAGGCGAATCGGTCTTTTTACCAACTTTGAAGAGCAATTGCGACACCGTTATATTTGCCAGGACTGAAAAAAGCATCACCAGGATACCCCAATCAATGGTCTCCAATGGCTGCGGGTTGATAATCTTATGCACGGCTTCGACGATAATCCAGATAGCAGCAACAAATATCAGAAGCGCTTCGGCAAGGGCAGATATGTCTTCAACCTTGCCATGCCCGAACTGATGGTCTGTATCCGGTCTCTTACCGGAGATCCTGACAGCAACGAATGCAATAATGGAAGCAATAAGATCCATGGACGAATGAGCGGCTTCTGACAGGATTGATATTGAACCGCTAAGGATACCGGTTATCAGTTTGAGGGTTACCAGTACGCTATTCGAAATTATTGAAAGTAACGCTACTGAAACCTTTTGCTTTTGAATATCCATTTTACAATTAAAAAACCCCGCAGGACTCCAGGTCCCACGGAGTTGATGTCCGCTGCTTTTGGCCCGACTGCGCCCTGACCTTGCCAGGACCGCCTGCTCCAAGTCACAAAATTATAAATTTTTAATGAAATTGAGTCAATTAGAATAGATAGAAACTCAATATATGGTATAACTATTGGGAGTATGGCGTTAACAGACTGGCATTTCATAATGGACAAAGTGTTGGTATAATCTGGATAAGTTTTTTATCGCTTCAATTTGATATGACAATTACGACGGATAACCTGGGGAAGCTTCGCTATTTCGCCGGCCTGGAACCTGTGCAACTCACAGGTTTGCCGCAGCTTTTTAGCGAACGGACTTTTCTCAAAGGGCAGACTATAGTCTCAGAGGGGGACTATGACGATAATCTGCATTTCGTTATCTCAGGCGTGGTGAAGGCCTTTAAAACCTCAACTGAGGGAAAGGAGCAAATTATCAAACTTGTCCGTCCGGGAGCATCTTTCAATGATATTGCGGTTTTCAGCTCGGGTCCGTGCCCCTGGAGCGCTCAGGCACTTGGAAGCACCATAACGTGCTTGATTAACAAGAAAGATTTGCTGCCGGTGATGAAGAACAACTGGCTGATAGCTTTGAATGTCATTACAGCCCTGGCCGAGCAATCGCGCATATTGCTTACGTTGATCGCAGATCTTTCATTTAAAAACGTCACCGGCCGGGTGGCAAAAATATTGCTGGAGAATTCATCGCCGCGTCCTGATGGCTTTCCACGACTGACCCAGTACGAAATGGCGGCTATGGCCGGGACGGCACGCGAGGTGGTGGGGCGCTCCCTTAAAGCCCTCGAAGAGGTCGGTGCAATAAAACTCGAAAGGCACCGGATTGTTATCGCTGATAAGGAATACCTGAAGCAGCTTGCCGGTTTTGACTGAGGTGATTTAAGTTACAGATTTAATACTTGCCAGAAATTAGAATTCGTGGTAATTAATTGATTTAGAGGCTATTAAATTGTCGATCATGCCGATTTTAGATGCGGACAAGTGTGATGGATGCGGCCTGTGCGTCACGGTTTGCAGGTGCGGCGCCCTGGCTATGACGGGGAATACTGTCACCGTAATTGAGGTGGATACCTGCGGCTGGTGCACCGATTGCGAACTGGTATGTGCAACAGGTGCCTTGCAGTGTCCCTTTGAAATAGTCTCCATAGAGAGCGCAGCATAGATCTAACATACACTCCGTCAATCTAACTGACTTAGCCTTAATTAGAATTCCCAGGTTATACGCAACCTTTTCGGTCTTTCTGCGTTTTTCTATTTGCGACAAAAGTCGCTTACATTTAAAGCTCACAGGGGTAATATTTTATACTCGAGTTTGATTATATTTTTAATTTCTACCTGCGTTTCCACGCTCAGGGTAGCCTGGAAAGGGGATGATCAAAATGGCGAAAATAAAAGGAAGTGTTAGCGAAATAGACGGTGTAGCAAGAGTAGACACTCTGGCTCAAGCTGATGGCGGGCTAAAAGGAATTGACGAAGCTTTACTGAAGGCTGAGTTAGAGGATCACGCATATTCCGATGATAAAAGAAATAGGGATATTGCTGAGGATTCTGTCAGCCTTTATATAGCTGAGTGCAGCAGGACTTCTTTGCTTACTGCCAGCGAGGAGCGGGCTCTAAGCAGTAAGATGGAACTTGCCCGTTATCTTTCGCAAATTGAGAAACAATTACGGGCTAAAAATACCGGAAGGTCGAACGAAGTTGAAATCATCCATTGGCTTATCACAAGGCTGGCAACTTACGGACAGCTGATGGAGAGGATGCTTAAAAGGTTCCCTGTTATCGGATCGCAAAAATTGTCGGCTAAGCTTCTGGATGATAAATTCAGGACGCAGATTGATGTGGTCATTGATGAAGGCCTGGCAAATTATGTCGCTAAGGCCGAGCATGTAGACAGCGGGGATGCGATTCATAAAATCACCGAGATATCGATATTGTCAAGGATGATGCCCTGGCAAATTATCGACGGCTTTGGCACTATACAAAACACCAATGAACTTAAAAAGGTTAAGGGTAGCGATAAGTTTGTCAATTATCTTGGATCCAAAAGATCCGCTCTCGTAGAGCACTTCGATAAGATCAAGAAATCGGGAAGAGAAGCGGCGGAGCACATGATAAAAGCAAACCTGCGCCTTGTCTTGAGCATGGCGAAAAAGTACAGGGCACGCGGTATGCCGCTTTCTGATCTTATTCAGGAAGGCAACATCGGCCTGATGCGGGCTGTGGAAAAGTTCGATTACCGGCGGGGCTTCAAGTTCAGTACCTATGCAACCTGGTGGGTAAGGCAGGCCATAAACAGGGTAATCTCCGATCAATCCAGGACTATAAGGCTACCTGTACACACCGTCGAGACGATCACCAAGATGAATAACGCCCGCCAGGAACTGCTGCAGAAGTTGGGGAGAAAACCGACCAGCTACGAGATTGCAGACGAAATGGGCGTGGAGACCGGTAAGATAGACTGGCTGTTCGGTGTGCTGTATGCTGAGCCTGTATCGCTGGACATCCCTATAGGGGAAGACGAGAGCCAGTTAAGCGATTTTATCGAGGATGAGATTACACCGGCGCCTGAGGATGAGGCAGCGAACAGCATGCTCAGGCAGCAGTTCAGGGACATCCTGGCTTCCTTGACCGACAGGGAGAGGCGTATCATCGAATTGCGGTACGGACTGGATAATGAACATGGGCTCACTTTAAAAGAAGTCGGCCATGAATTCGGCCTGACCCGGGAACGCATCAGGCAAATCGAAAAGGAAGCGCTGGCCAAACTAAGGCATCCCAGCCGCAGCCGCAGACTAATAGAATATCTGGCGTAATTAAACCAGTAATCAAAATCAGAATAAAGACCCGCAGCATGAATAATAATGCTGCGGGTCTTTCACTATAAGCGTACTTAATCTAAAGTCTCCGATGTTGAAAGTATGCTCATACTGTTAAGAGGGGCGTGAGAGCATTTGCCTCGATTCAAACCCAGAAATGTATGGTCTTAAAACGATCTGGATTGAGGATGGGCGTGATTGCCGCTATGTTGCTGGCCAAAAGATTTAGCTTTATACTTGTGCTGGCTGGAAGATGACCGTCAACAAAATCCTCGTCGTCGAGGATGACGAAAATTTAGTTAACGTCCTCATCTATAATTTAAGGCAAGAGGGCTACAATGTGATCATGGCCACGGACGGTATACAAGCCCTTGATGTAGCACGAACAAACAAACCCGATCTAATAATCCTCGATGTCATGCTACCCAAGCTGAGCGGCTTTGATGTATGTCGCATCCTGCGCAAGGAAACGACCGTGCCTATCCTTATGCTCACCGCCAAGACTGACGAGGTGGATAAGATAGTCGGCCTTGAGATTGGAGCCGACGACTACGTGACCAAACCCTTCAGTATGAGGGAACTGCTCGCCCGCATCAGGGCTATGCTCCGCCGGGCTGAGACGGCAGGTCAAACGTCTCCAGGTAAAGAGACAATCCATAGAATCAACGACCTTGAAATCCACATTGGCCGTCGCCAGGCTATTCTCTGCGGTAGACCTCTAGACCTGGCACCCAAGGAATTTGATCTGCTGGTCATCCTCGCAGAAAACAGGGGGCTCGTCTTAAGCCGTTCTCAGCTCCTGGAAAAGGTATGGGGTTACGATTATGTGGGGAATACGCGCACAGTGGATGTCCATATACGGTGGCTCAGGCAGAAAATAGAGGCAGAACCCGGAAAACCAAAGCGGCTCATCACCGTCAGGGGCGGTGGATATAAACTGGAAGGCTAATATGTTCAGCAAAATTCAGTGGCGCATAGCAGTCCCCTTCATTCTGCTCATCCTTGGCAGCATAGGCATCCTGGGGATCTACCTGGTCAACTTTGTGGAAGATTCCCAAATCGCCAGCCTGCGGCTGCAACTGGAGAAAGACGCCAGGCTTGTCGCCGAAGCAGTCCTGCCAAGCTTACAGGACCCAGGAAAGATAGGCGAAGTAGATGTCTTAGCTAAAGAGCTGGGCAGGAAAATCGATACCCGGGTAACTGTTATAGCTCCATCCGGCGCAGTGCTGGGTGACTCTGAACAAGAACCGCAGGCTATGGAGAATCACGCTACTCGCCCTGAGGTTGCGGATGCCATAAAAGCGGGTATCGGAGAAAGCACACACTACAGCCTCACCACAGGCCAACGCATGTTGTATGTTGCCGTGCCTGTGGTCTTTCAGGGTCAGATGTTGGGAGTAGCCCGCGTTGCCCTCTCACTTGATCAAGTGGAACGCTCAGTAAACGTTGTGACCGGAACCATTATCATCACCATCGTGATAACCGGCCTCCTCGCTATACTGGCGGCACTATTGATCGCCAGGGCGACCACACAACCCATACGGCAGCTCACCAAAGCGGCTCAGAGGATAGCCTCCGGTCAGCTCGACCAACAGATAATCATACGGGTAAGCGATGAAACAGGCCAATTAGCACAAGCCTTCAACGAGATGTCCCTGAAGCTGAAAGAGAGAATCAAAGAGATGTCAGATGAGAGGAACAAGCTGGCAGCAGTGCTTTCCAGCATAACCGACGGCGTCATCATGACTGACACGGAACGGGTGGTAGTGTTAGCAAACGAAGCAGCCCAAAACTTGTTCGGTATCCCTGAGAGCCAGATAATAGGACAGCGCCTGATACACGTCGTCCACGACTACGAAATAGATCAGTTAGCACAATCTTGCTTGAAGTCAATTCGGGAGCAAACAGCGCAGGTAGAGTTCGGATCAGACAAGAGGTTCCTCAGGGTTATCGCCGTGCCATTGGTAAATAACAAAGTGTCCGGAGCCCTATTGCTATTCCAGGACCTGACTGAGGTGCGTAGCCTGCAGACCATGCGGCGGGATTTGGTGGG
>CAYLRS010000059.1:0-8188 GCA_964385895.1 uncultured Dehalococcoidales bacterium | reverse complement strand
ATTCATATGGTATGGACTGAATACCGAGTTCGAGGAAGTCCACAACCCTCTGCAGTTGGCAGTGCCCGTTCTCGGGACAGGTAACACACCTTTCGGTTACAGCAATGTTGCGCAGACAGATATCAAAGGGCTTACAGCGCTCCCTGCGCCAGCAGGTCAGGCAGGCGTTGGGGTGCTGGCTCAATATTTTTTCCATCACCTGGCGCTGCTTCTGTCTGACGGTTGGAGTGTCGCTGCGGATAACCATGTTATCGCTGATTTTTGTGTTGCAGGCCTGGACGAAGTCGACCTGTCCCTCGACTTCCACGGCGCACAGCCCGCATTCGCCCGAAGGCTTGAGGTCCGGGTGAGAGCATATTGTCGGAATGTAGATGCCCGCGCCGTTTGCGGCTTCAAGTATAGTGTTATCGCTCTCAGCGACGATGGATTTTCCGTCGATAGTAAGATTTACTTTGGCCATGTGCGGATAACCTCCAAATCAGTGCAGCTAAGATTCAGGGGACAAAAAGTCCTAACGAGGAAATAAATAACACAATATAAGATAGTCAAACCGATTTGTTAATTTAGCAGAAAATGGCTTCAAAATCAACCTGAGTCTAAATCGGGTTACTGTGTTATAATATGCCTTCCCTGTAACCACTAACGTTTATTCAAATATCATTTTAATAGAGATAAAATGCAAAATAAAGCGGAAAAATTAATTTTTGGATTAAACCCTAATATCTTTTTTCTGGGTATCGTTAGCTTTCTTACCGATGTAAGCAGCGAGCTCATCTTTACACTTTTACCATTGTTTCTTTCTAATGTGCTCGGCACTGCAACAGCGGTTATAGGTTTAATCGAAGGAGTGGCGGAAAGCACCGCTTCGTTGCTCAAGATATTCAGCGGGTGGCTGAGCGATAAGCTCGGCAATAGGAAGTATTTGTCATTTATCGGCTATGCGCTTTCAACCTTTGCCAAGCCATTCATGCTTATCGCGAGCAGCTGGGGGCCTGTGCTGGCGATCAGGTTTGCCGACCGGTTTGGCAAGGGCATTCGCACAGCACCAAGGGATGCACTGGTAGCCGACTCCTGTCCCGAGGATGAAAGGGGGAAGGCATATGGCTTTCACCGGGCTATGGATACTTCGGGTGCAGCCCTGGGTATCATATTGGCAGCCGTTGTCGTTTTCCTGCTGCAAAGGTATGTCATGAACCTGGAAATCGATACCTACAAATGGCTGGTAATCATCGGCGTAGTTCCGGCTTTCATAGCGCTGATATTCTTCGTCTTCATCCACGAACCGTCGAAAAAACAGGTCTGCCAGATATCACCGGAATGCAATTCGGCCGGGAATGTGAGCCAGGCTTCGGTGGACTCTGCAAAAGCCGACCTGGGCAACAGGTTCAAGATATTCCTGGTTATAATGTTCCTGTTTACGCTGGGGAATTCGAGCGATGCATTTCTTGTACTGAGGGCACAGAACCTCGGCAACAACGTGTTCTTTATTCTATTAATGTTAATCCTGTTTAATGTTGTCTACGCGCTTTTTTCCATACCGGCAGGAATGCTATCCGATAAACTCGGCAGGAAGAAACTTATTATTCTCGGCTGGTCGGTCTATGCCCTGGTTTACCTGGGATTTGCGGTGTTCAATGAGGGCTGGATTACCTGGCTGCTCTTTGCCTGTTACGGCCTGTATTATGGGTTAGCTGAAGGAGTGGCCAGGGCGCTGGTATGTGATCTAGTGCCTGAGGCCAGAAGAGGTACGGCGTTCGGCCTTTTTCACGGGATCATCGGCATAACTCTATTGCCCGCCAGCCTGATAGCGGGCTGGCTCTGGCAGGCTGTGAGCCCCGCGGCACCATTCTACTTCGGAGCCGCTTCAGCTGTACTGGCAGTTAGCGGGCTTTTAATATTTGTCCCTGAGAAGAGTTAGCCGAGGATAATATTGTCGATCAGCCTGGGCTTGCCTATTTTGACTGCTATGGATACCAGGGCTTTAGCCTCTATCCTGGTTAATTCATGCAGGGTCTGGATATCGGCAATGCTCACATAATCAATAATGGCGCGGGGTTCCTTTGATATTAACCCGGTCATGGCGCTCCTGATTTTAGCGGCATCCTGCTCTCCCTCCCGGTACATATCCTGTGCCAGGCAGAGCGCCTTATAAAGAACTGCGGCTGCGGCGCGCTCTTCCTTATCCAGGTAGGTGTTGCGGCTGCTCATAGCCAGTCCGTTACTTTCCCTTACGGTCGGCGCAATAATAATTTCCAGGCTCATGTTCAATTCATTAACCATCTTCTGGATTACCAGTGCCTGCTGCGCGTCTTTCTGCCCGAAGTAGGCCTTGTGCGGTTCAACTATATTGAAAAGTTTGCTGCAAACGGTTGTGACTCCCTGGAAATGGGTTGGGCGGGATTTGCCTTCGAGTCTCTCAGTTATGTCCTTGACCACAACCCACGTGTTGTAGCCGGACGGATACATATCCTCGACCGAAGGGATAAACACTATGTCGGTCTCCGCATTACGCAGGAGGTCAAGATCACGGTTGATATCACGCGGATATGCCCTGAAATCCTCGTTGGGCGCGAATTGAGTCGGATTAACGAATATGCTGACGACGGCAACAGGGTTTTCCTTTTTGGCTGTTTTCACCAGTTCAATATGACCCTGATGCAGATATCCCATGGTGGGCACGAGGCCGACTGCCCCGCTGCATTTTCTCCTCAGTGCCTGCATTTCCCTGATGGTCGAGGCTATCTCCATGGCTTACCTCTATTTCAAAGATCCTTGAGCAGGGTCTCATCCATGGGGGAACTGTGTTCTGCGGCCGGGAACGTGCCTGTTTTTACATCGGAGATATATTGGTTTATAGCCGATTTCATTTCACCTGCCAGTCTGGAGTATTGTTTTGTGTGTTTGGGTACGAAATCGGTGAATAATCCCAGCATATCATTGATTACCAGTACCTGCCCATCGCAATCAGGCCCGGCGCCGATCCCGATAGTCGGGATTTTCAGCCTGTGAGTGATCAGCTTTGCCAGTGGCGCCGGCACAAGCTCAAGCACCACGGCGAATGCCCCTGCCTGCTCCAGAGCCAGTGCGTCTTTTACCAGGCGCCCTGCCGCCTCGGGTGTTTTACCCTGGACGCGATGTCCGCCAAGCTGGTGAATTGATTGTGGCGTCAGGCCTATATGCCCCATCACCGGTATACCGCAGTCAACGATGCGCTTGACCGTCTCGGCAACGACCACGCCTCCTTCCAGCTTTACGGCCTGGCAACCTGTCTCCTGCATGAACCTGCCGGCATTGCGCAGAGCCTCAAGCACGCTGGCATGGTATGTCATGAACGGCATATCGCCAATAACCAGTGCCTGCCTGGTGCCCCTGACCACAGCTTTCGTGTGGTGCAGCATGTCCTCCATGGTGACTGGAATTGTGGTGTCGTATCCCAGGACCACCATTCCAAGACTGTCGCCTACGAGCATGAGGTGCACGCCTGCTTCGTCGACGATTTTAGCGGTAGAATAATCGTAGGCCGTGAGCATCGTAATCTTCTCGCCGGCCCGCTTCATTTCCTGGAGTTTGTTGATCGTTATGCGCATCGAGAGGCACTGCTGCTATTTAGCAGCTACAAGATCGTCCATCCAGGTATCGATGTTTTTGGTTTCCTTGATGCGGTTCTGATTGTCCACGTAGACCAGCCTGGGTCTTACATGTTCGGCTGCTTCGGTTGGAACGTCATGATAGGTCAATATGATCACTATGTCGTCAATGGATGCCAGCCTGGCGGCGGCGCCGTTCAAGCAGATTTCTCCGGAGCCCTCTTTGCCCTCTATGGCGTAAGTGCTGAACCGGGCTCCGTTATGTATGTTTAATATTTCAACGCGCTCATACAGCAGGATATCGGCTGCCCTCATAAGATCGATGTCAATAGTTATACTGCCTTCGTAATCGACGTTGCAGTCCGTTACTCTGGCCCTGTGTATTTTGCTCTTGAGCATCGTCCTGGTTGACATCATCTCAGTCTCCTTTCACGCATAGAATTACTGTGCCGACCCGGGTTTCTCGGCAGCAACGATAGGTGCCGCCGAATGCGAGCGTGGAAAATCGAAGTCCAGTTCTGCCCAGAACTCTTCGGGCAGGGTGTATTTTGCCTTCTTTTGCCCTTCCAGCAATGTCTGTATTTCAGCCGCTGTTTCCAGGCTGATACGTCCCTTTGCCAGTGCGATAGATAGTGTCTTTAAGCCCAGTATCCTGTAAGTGTCGAGCGCAGCGGGATGCTCCTTTTCCAGTGCATCCAGGTGTTTTTGAATAGTACCGACATCACCCCTGGCTATAGGGCCGGTGAGGCATCCCGGTATACCGATCCGCTCGATATTATTGACAGTGCCCTTGAGCAGCGGCAGCAAAGATTTAATAGCCTCCTCCTGCGGTATGCCAAAGGATTGCCAGAAATCAGCAGCCATCTTCATAAGGGTCACCAGATAATTGGATAAAGTGACAGCGGCAGCATGATAAAGTACCTTATCTCCAGCCTTGAGCTCAATTATGTTACCCGCCATAGCTGAAGCCATGTCCCTGGCTATGGTTAATGCCGGTTCGTCACCCTCCAGGGCGAATGTAGAGCCGGAAATGTTATCTATCGCCTGCTGCAGGCTGGCAAAAGTCTGTAACGGATGCAGACAACAGATGCTGGCTCCATACATACGTGCTGGTTCCAGTATGTCTATGGAATGGACACCGCTGCAGTGTATTACCGCCTGGCCTTTGCGCCAGGTCAAGTTGGCGGCAATAGCGGCTATTACATCGTCGGGAGTGGTGATAAAAACAGCCCGTGCCCGGTCTGCAACTTCCTGAGCCGTAGCGTAGACTGTGCAATTCTCTACCATGGATGCCAGCCTGTTTGCCGATGAGGCACTTCTGCTGTTGACGGCAACAATGGCATAACCCTGCTGCCATAGCTGGCAGGCCAGGGCGGTGCCGGTCATGCCGGCCCCGATGAATCCCACGGTCGCTTTAATACCTTCCATTCCTTAGCCTCGCAGGCAATAAAAAAACCTTCTCAGCATCCCGAGAAGGCCATATTATTCTGCCTTATTACCGTCTCGGTCATCACTGATCCAAGCGGACTTTGTATTAAATTATAAAATTTTGTCTCACCGCCACCTGTAGGTCGATGGACATTATCATAATATGAGCTTTTTGCTAGTTTGTCAATGTACCCGGCAAAATTATGCTGTTACTTTGCCAGTTTGAACTCCCAGCGGCAGTAGATATCATCTTTACTTTCCCTCGGCGGGGTTTTGAGGCAATTTACCTCGATGTCAGGGTTAAAGAATGAAGCGTAAAGCTTATTCAGCCTGACCTCCACATTGTTGCAGATATCATTTTCCCTGCCCCCTCCTTCCCTTTCCAGCGCATTGACTGTGGGGCAGTGTGTTACCCACCATATGACGTGGTTATCGTTGATCATTTCAAACTCGGATTTAATATTCCACGCCCAGGGGCTGAGTTGAAAAGCTTTCATCAGCGATTTGACATCTTTCCCCTGAATATTGAACTGCCTGGTTATTTTCTCCATCTCATACAGGCATAGTTTTTCCCAGACCTTGATATCATACTCAAGCGCCTCTTCGTTGCCCCTGCGTTCCATAACTGAAAGGTACCAGAAGCCGTCCAGGGCCTTGTAAAGCCGGGCGTAGACTTTAATCAGATTTTCCAGCATTTCGTAAGAGAGATCGCTGGGCTTAAGATTCGGCTTAAAGTCACCGCTGTAGTCGTTTAGCTTCGTCAATTTTCCCTCCGTGAAAGATTCTGTCAGTTTGCAGAGTTCTATGCTGCTGGCGGTATTTTAAGATTATGTTGAAATGGTGACCGCTTCATCCTGCCAGCGTGAAGACCGGCCGTGCCAGTTCGCCCCAGCTATATTTATCTCCTGCGTATACGGCTGCCTTTCCCATGAGCACTTTTTTACCGATTATGCCTATGGTGGCCTCTTCCGGTTTGATTCCACCGAGGTTGCCCATGATCCAGGGACCTTCATCCAGTTCTACCAGAACCACAATATAGGGGACTTCGCTTTCCCTACCCTCCGGGGCAACGTTGATGACGGTGAAAGTCTGGATTATTCCTTTCCCTTTGAGCTCCAGAACATCCATATCACTGGAACTACAGTTCTGACACATGAGTCTGGGTGGAACGTTAACCGTGCCGCATGCGTTGCATTTAAGGCCGAGAAACTTATTTTGTTTGAGCGCTTCGTTGTATTCTTTAAAGGTAAGTTTGTATGGCATTCTCACTCTCCTGTTAGTTTAACCCGATTCAGAGGTTTTACCAGCCCTTGCGCAGGATTATGTTGCACAGGGTGCCGCCATCCCCGCCGAGACAATCCGTCATGCCGGTTTTGGCGCCCTCTACCTGGCGTTCGCCGCATTCGCCCCTGAGTTGTTTCACTATTTCGTAAACCTGGGCGGCGCCGGTGGCGCCGATGGGGTGCCCCTTGGCCTTCAATCCACCGGAGACATTGACCGGAATTTTACCGCCTATCCTGGTCTCGCCCTTTTCAATGGCTTCGCCCGATTTTCCATATTCAAAGAATCCGAGGCTTTCCAGCGCAATTATGGTTGCCATGCTAAAACAGTCGTGCAGTTCAATAACATCTATGTCTTTCGGTCCTAATCCTGACATAGCGTAAGCTTGTTTGACGGCCAGCTCTCTGGAATGGATCCTGGGTAGGAACTCTTTCTGAGTTAACAGGTTCCCGGCCGATGCCTGGCCGACGCCGGCTATGAAAACCGGCCTGGGAGTCAATTTTTTAGCTACTTCTTCCGACGCCAGCACAATTGCGGCTGCTCCGTCGGTAAAAGGACAGCAATCGTGAAGCTGAATGGGCGTTGCTACCATGAAACTTTTGAGCACGTCCTCGACGGTTATCTCTTTCTGAAACTGAGCTTTGGGGTTGCGTGCGCCGTAATAATGCGAGTTTACGGAGACGAGGGCCATCGCATGTTTCAACTTCTCAAGGGGGATGCCGTATTTTCTGGAATAAAGATGTGCCAGTAAAGCAAAGACGCCGGGGAAGGTGATGCCGGCAGGGAACTCATAGCGGCTGTCGCTTGCCATGGCAAAAGTCCTGGTGGCGAGTGGTGTTCCCATTTTGGCTGCTGTCTCTGTCCCCCCTGCTATTACTACGTCGTAAAAACCGCCGGCGACAGAAATGAATGCATCGCGGACTGCGGCGGCTGCCGAGGCGCAGGCATTCTCATATTTGTTGGCAGGAATGCCGGCAGCCCCTATGCTATCGGCGCAAAAAGCCTGAATATGGGCCTGCCCTTCGGCGAAATCGCTGAGACAATTCCCCAGGAAGAGAGCTTGAAGATCCTTTGGTTTGATATTTGACTCGCTAATCGCGTCAATGGCCGCTTCACTGAATAGCTCCACGGCAGTTTTATTTTGTTTACCACTGAACTCGGTCATACCGACGCCTACTACGGCTACTTTTCTCAATTTAGGCCCCCTTTAAAGTATTTGTTAATTCGGAAAACTATAATATCAGTTTTGGCTGACAGCGGCTACAGAAATAGGTCTTTTTGTAATCTGTATCAAATAGACTGTTGGAGAAATGCATCACGCATGAACCATCCGGGCAGTGCCCTATGCCACAGGTATGTCCGAGCTCATGGACTGCTTCCTTTAATGCTCTCTCCATCAGGAGCTGCTCATCCGGGGGCAATCCGTAATGTTCCTGCCTGAGCAGGTGCAGTGAAATTACTGCTACACCAGCTTCGCTATCTGCCTGGCCGAAAACGAAGTTCAAGCTGTCTGTAAATAGATCGACTTTTGTGATGCCGAGAAGCTTTCCCGCGTTTTTTGACATTGCCTTTAGCTTTGCGAGAAAAACGTCAGATAAATACTGTTTCCTGCGCGGATCAAATGCTTCTTCCGGTACAGGGATTGGATCTTTAATGTCGATCGGGCAGCCGAAAGCTTCGTGGAGTCGGGTTTTTAGTTCAATTAAAATACCCCGGGGAATTTCAGCGAAGGGCTGTAATGTAATTTCCATCCGTGAGCTATTTCAGCCACGCCAGTATCTCGGCAAGGACCTGTTTCTGATTATTCCTTGTCAGTTCGGCAACCCTGATGTTTCTATTCAGCTTTATCGAATCTGCAAGGGGATGCGGTTTCAACGTTATACTTCCCAGGA
>CAYLRS010000058.1:0-8208 GCA_964385895.1 uncultured Dehalococcoidales bacterium | reverse complement strand
CGCCGGGCTCGGCGAAGTCGATTTCAAGGAGTTAAAGGCTGGTATGAAGCTGGAAGCTGTATTCAATGAGACCAGGAATGCCAATATCCTTGATATCAAGTATTTCAAACCGGTCAAAAAGTAACGAATAAAAGCATTAAATGATATTGGCTCCTTTGAGAGCCAGGATCAGAATCCTCATACATTTACCCAGTGACTAAGAAAGGCAATTGAGATGATTATGCAGATTTGATCTGCTTTGTATTACCACCATTCTTTAATTGTTGAGAGGTGCGAAATTATGACACAACGTGTAGCCATAGTCGGCATCGGCCAGACCCACCATTCCGGAAGGCGTCCTTATCATAACGACGGTGAGGTAATCTACGATGCCGTTAGCGCAGCCCTTGCAGATGCCCAGTTGTCTATAAAAGACATCGATAACGTAATTATAGGTAATATGGAACTTTTCGAAGGCCACAGCCTCAATGATGCCATGCTGCTGGATTATACCGGCGCATCGGGAAGATCCGGCTTCAAGATGAATACCGGGGGCACGGTAGGCACGATGAGTGTGATTTCAGGCTGGTATAACGTAGCATCCGGATTATGTGATACTACCCTGGTTATAGGTTGGGAAAAGCATGACGAAGGGCCGACTACTTCAGCTATAACCACAATCTGGGACCCCTCTATAAACCGGCCATTTGAAGTCGGCGCGATTTCCGGGCTTGCAATAATTTCCAATGTATATATGATGAGAAGCGGATGCCATCTGGAGATAGGAGCGATTGTACGGGCACAGGCCTCGGACAATGCTTCGAGGAATCCCAATGCCCATTTGAGGGATAGGTATACTGTTCAGGATGTTATGAGCGCAAGAATGGTCCTGTATCCGCTGAATTTGCTAATGATATGTCCCACAAGCTTGGGTGCATGCGCTCTGGTATTGGCTGGCGAGAAAAAAGCCAAGAAAATAAACAAAAAACCTGTATGGATCAGGGACCATGCTACGGCACACCAGGTCACCCGCGGCATGGATTTCATCGGAGAAGCGGGGAAAGTAGATACGTCAATGACTGTAACGGGAAGGAAGATTTTCCAGCGGAATCATATCACCAGGCCGATGAGTGAGATCCAGGTCTTTGAGATGTATGATCCCTGCGCCTTTTGCCAGCCTGCCTGGCTGGAAGAATTTGGCCTGTGCGAGGCCGGTCAGGGTTGGCGCTTAATTGAAAAGGGTGTTACGGCGAGAGAAGGAGCGTTTCCAGTATCTCCTTCCGGTGGCACTCTGTGCACCAATGCCATAGGCGACACAGCCACTGTACGTGTAGCTGAGGCGGCTTTACAGGTGCGCGGCGATGCCGGCGATCATCAGGTGACCAGGGAAGTGAAAATGGCATTAGCCAGCGGTTACGGGGGCATGTACTGGACCGACCTGCTGCTGCTCAGCAATACCCCCGGTTAATTGGCTCCATTTTTGAAATTTGGAATGTTCGATACTACATTAAGAGGGGTTGTTAGAACTCCTCTTAAATTATTTTGAGGAGGAAAACATGCCCGAATTCCGCGATATTATATATGACGTCAAAGATCATATTGCCACAATTACTTTAAACCGGCCCAAGATGCTTAACGCCTGGTATAGAGGTATGAACGATGAATTAAGACAGGCGACAAAATTAATAGATGATGATCCTGATGTAAGGGTTGTCATCATTAAAGGTGCGGGCGACAAGGCGTTTTCATCCGGGATAGATTTAAAAAAAATCGCTGCAGGAGAAAATTTCATTACGGGACCTGATATCCGCGATTATTACGATGGGATCCGTAAGCTGCGGGAAGTTTTTAGCTTATTTGAAAAAATGGCCGTCCCTGTGATTGCAGCTATTAATGGCTATTGCCTGGGTGGCGGATTGGAACTGGCACTTGCCTGTGACATCCGCCTGGCCACAGAAACAGCTGTATTTGCGCTGCCGGAGGTTCAACTCGGCATAATACCCGATATGGGCGGATGCCAGAGGTTACCCAGGGCTGTGGGAATAGGAAAAGCCAAGGAGCTTATCTATACGGGACGCCGCATTGGCTCAAGTGAGGCATTCCGCATCGGCCTGATCCAGCAAGTATATCCCAAAGAAAAGCTCATGGATGAGGCAATGAAATTGGCATCGGAAATCGCCGGCTACAATCCGGTGATAGTCCAGGCCGCCAAGCGTGCCTGCAATTTTGCCATGTCTTATCCCCTTGATATCGGTCTCGAATTCGAAACGACGACATCAGCATTTACCATGAGAGATGTCCAGCAGGGGTCCGGCCCCTTTTCAGTAAAATAGGCTATTTATACGTAACCATTTTCAATCCATGGTAATTTAATACTTGCCGGTCAGGGGGTTAGTTCATTGCTATGCCGGAATTAAAACACCTGTTCCAGCCCATAAAAATAGGTAACATGACTTTACAGAACAGGCTGGTGCTGCTGCCGCTGGCGTTAGGATACGCGCAAGACGGAAAACCAACGCACAGGCTGATTAAGTTTCTTGAAGAAAGGGCTGAAGGAGGGATTGGGGTAGTTTGCACACCTTTCAGTATATTCCCCTCTGGTGATACCTTTATGGGTTATATGGGATTAGATGCATCCGATGATAAGTATATTGACCCTATGAAGGCAGTTGCAGATGCAATACATAAATGCGCTGTGCCTATAATTGGCCAGCTTACTACTATTTCTGTATGGCGCAAGGATAGTGACGCGGACCTGGAATTTGTCGGGCCTTCAGCGGTAGCTGTGAGACCAAAGGCACACATACCCAGGGAAATGACAAAAGAAGAGATCGATATTTATATTCGGCAGCACGGTAATGCGGCCAGGAGGCTGCGGGAAGCGGGTTATGATGCTGTAGAAGTCATGGGTGGAGTAGGCAATATTATAAGCAGGTTTATTTCACCCCTCGCCAATAGGCGTGATGACGAATATGGCGGAAGTTTTAAAAACAGGATGAGGTTACCCCTGCAGATCATTGAGGATATACAGAAGAAAGCCGGACTGGATTATACCCTTTTATGGAGGTACTCCGGACACGAGTTTATGGAGGGGGGCTATGAAGTTGAGGAGGCGATTCAGATTGGGCATGCCTTGAAAAACGCTGGCGTGAAGTGGCTGAACATCCAGGTTGGCTGGCATGATAGCCAGGTGCCTCTTATCACTAAAGAGGTACCCCAGGGCAGCTTTGCTTATATTGGCGAAGCCATAAAAAAAGCCGTCGGCATACCGGTAGTCACGTCGTACCGCATCACGGACGTAGTAATGGCCGACCGTATTATTGCCGAGGGTAAGGCAGACCTGGTTGGCATGGCACGTGCTTTCATCAGCGATCCGGAACTCGCAAACAAGGCAAGGGAAGGCAGATTTGACGATATAAATAAATGTATATGCTGCTGCCGGTGCGTTGACCAGACAGTTGGCTCGGGAAAATCGCTGGATATGTGCAGCGTAAACGCGAGGATAGGAAAAGACCTTGCTAAGGACATAAAGCCGGCTATCAGGAAGAAAAAGGTGCTGGTGATTGGTGCGGGCCCCGCTGGCATGGAGGCAGCCAGGGTATGCGCTATTAGGGGACACAAGGTAAGCATCTGGGAAAAAAATGACTCTACCGGTGGATCGCTGAACCTGGCAAAAGCCCCACCTGACAAATCTGAGATCGGGTATGTGCAGACCTATTTGGAAAGCCAGATAAAGAAGCTGGGTATCGAGTTGCGAACAAATATGCAGGCTACAGCGGAAAATGTAATCAATGAAGAAGCTGACACGGTAATTGTAGCTACGGGCTCGATGCCCTGCATGCCCGGTATAGCTGGCATTGATAAAACCGATGTCGTGAGCGCACTTGACGTATTAAAAGGGGAGAAAGGGATCGGAGACGAAATTGTAATCATAGGAGGGGGTTTGATCGGCTGTGAGGTTGCCAGTCTGCTTGTAAGCAAAGGTAAACGGGTTACAGTCCTGGAGATGCTTGACAAGATTGGAATCGATATCGGGCCGTCCGAGAGGTTCGTTACTGTTATGAAGTTGAAGCAATCAGGAGTCCGATTGGAGCCTAAAACACGCGTTACTGAAATAACGGATCACAAAGTTAAAGCAATCCGGGATAATCAGGAGTTGACATGGGAGGCCGATAGCGTCATTATAGCCGCGGGTATGCAGAGTAACAACGGCCTGTTCTCAGAATTATCCTCCCGCCTTAAGGAAGTGTATTCTATCGGTGACTGTGTGGAGCCCAGAAGGATCGGGGAAGCCATAAAAGAAGGATACCGGGTTGGTTTACAGGTATAGGCGATGCCTACGATAGTCGCTGTTTGCAGGAGTGATGCCAAAGGCACAAGAAAGCTGCCTGTCGAAAGCGGGGTGTTCGAAATTGGAACAGGACTCATGGGTGATGCACATGCCAAGTGCAATCCCGTGCGAGAAGTCAGCCTTCTTGCCCTGGAAAGCATAGGCAAAATGAAAATAAAAGGATTAAGCTTCAAACCCGGTGATTTTGCCGAGAATCTGACTACGGAAGGCATTGACCTGCCTGCATTGCCGGTAGGGACTCGTTTTCAAGTAGGGGAAAGCGTTATCTTCGAACTAACCCAGATCGGGAAAAAATGCCATACAGAATGCGCTATCTTTAAAGAGGTAGGAAACTGCATCATGCCCAAAGAAGGCGTTTTTGCCAGGGTGGTACAGGGTGGGGTGGTGAAGGCCGGAGATGAGATCAAGATAATATAAAAGTAAATGGATAATACCGGATCTTTAGCAGGATGAATCCATGGACGAGTATATCCAACCTGATTATAATAACATTGCTCTCATCACTATCGATCTTCAAAATGACTTCTGCTTCCCCGGAGCCGTACTGGAAATCAAAGGAACGGTGGAGATAATTCCATATGTAGTACAACTGTTAAAGCTCTTTAGAAAATGTAAAAGGCCGATTATTCATATCGTAAGATTATATGAGGAAGATGGATCAAACGTAGATCTTGCAAGAAGAAAAAGAATCCAAAATGGTGTGAGGGCGGTAGCGCCATTTTCGGAAGGCACTGAATTAGTCAAGGACTTAAAGCCCAACACTATGAGACTGGATTCCGGTATGATTCTCCAAGGTGGCGTTCAGGAAATAGCTTCACATGAATTTGTTATTTACAAATCCCGCTGGGGAGCCTTCTATAACACTCCATTGGAAACATTTCTGAAAGAGAAGCATATTACTACGTTGGCCTTTACCGGATGCAATTTCCCTAACTGCCCGAGAACGTCAATCTACGAAGCAAGCGAGCGGGATTTTAGAATAATCGTGATACAGGATGCTATTTCGGGGATCTATGAACGCGGATTGCAGGAATTGAGCAATATAGGTTGTGAGGTTATTGGAACACAAGATTTCTTAAGCAAATTCCAAGCTTCGGCATAGGTTACGTTGATCTGATTTACAGCCTAATCTCTTGAACCAGGTTGTTACGGAAGGATTGTCGGCAAGAGTTTGGCTGCCGAGCCAGGATTCGAACCTGGGCAAATGGATCCAAAGTCCATCGTGCTACCACTACACAACTCGGCAGTTCGTTTTTAAGGTTATCACAGTTATTTTAGAGCGGTCAATAAAACAATGATAAAACAATGATACTTTATAACGTGTATTTGCAGCGGCTTTTTTATTGGTGAAAGGCCAACTTTAAATTACTAGCCGAAGTCATGATTTATGCCGAAGGTCGGACTCGAACCGACACGAGAGTTGCCCCTCAACAGTTTTTGAGACTGCCGCGTCTACCATTCCGCCACTTCGGCCCGGACCGATTAATACTGGTGCCGAGGCCCAGAATCGAACTGGGGACACGTAGATTTTCAGTCTACTGCTCTACCGACTGAGCTACCTCGGCGCGGATGATATTGTAGCTTTTACCCCTTTTGAGTGTCAAAGTTAAATCAGATAGGCTTTTACATATGCATCTTATAACGACCAAACCTTTTATGACCATTGAATTGCATATTCTAACGGATTAAAATAGTGATGCGGGATTAAAAGGGATAATGACACAGAACACTTTTCCTTGCAGTAAATGCGGCCAGCAAAATTATATAGGTGACCCATCATGTCGTCACTGCGGAGAAAACTTTCAATATTACTGCCCGCAATGCCGGGCAAAAGTGACTGGCAGTGATTCAGTATGCCCTAATTGCGGAGGTTTATTAAATTGGCCTGCTAAAAATGATCAGCCAGCGAGAGGTACAGGTGAAAACGAAGTAAAAGACCGACCTAAATCTGGAGGCAATTGGGCTGCACCACTTATAGGATTAGTAATTATAATTCTCGTTATTGCAGCCGGTATATATGCCTTGATGAAGCTATCGGAAAAACCTAACCCGCCAATAATAGTGGATAACAGTACTACTGCTAAACCCAAAGATGTCTTTGTCCCGGATAACAGGCCGCCCGTAATAAGCGATGTAGTAGCAGAAAATTTAACTTATAATTCCGTTGAAATCCGCTGGACAACGGATGAGCCGTCTACCAGCCAGGTCTTGTGGGGGCTTAAGGACGAGTACCCTCAACCTACACCGCAAAAGGAAGCACTGGTTACGCAGCATTCAGTTGAGCTGGCAAACCTCAAGACAAAAGCGACATATCTCTTTAAAGTAAGGTCTGTGGATCAGGTCAATAACGAGTCGATATCAGATGAAAAATCATTTGATATCGGTAAACCTCCAGGAACAGCGAAGGTCGAGGTCGGGTGGTATGGGATGCTGCAGGAACAATCCAACTCGGCAAATATAACGACCCGGATAAGCGGAATAATATTAAACACTGGTGACTTAATGCTTAAGCCAAAAGATATAGAAGTTGTCATCAAATATGAGGTCGCAGGCAAATCCGGTTCTAGTGAAGTATATGCCCAGCTCGATCCATATCCAGAGGAAATAAGGCCGGGTGACGCGCATAACTTTACGGCAATTGTGCTCAGGGAGATAAAACCAGTCTATTCAATCACAGCACGGGTCGTCAATCAGTAGTCTAAAATCAATGGAATATTGGCGATTATCCGCCTAATCGCACAAGTGGTATTCCTTTAGCGCAAAGCGGACACTCCGTCGGGTTATAGGTTTTCGTGGCCGATTTCAAGCAACTGAATAGATTAGTGCCCAGATCTATATTTTGATCGGAGCGGTCAACAAGTACGCCAACTCCAATTATATTGCCGTTTAGTTTTTTCACAGCGTTTATGACTTCAATTACAGAACCGCCGGTAGTAAGTATATCGTCTACTATCAGGACTCTTTCGCCTGGCTCTATGGTAAAGCCTCTGCGGAAGTTGCGTATATTGCCTTCTTTCTCGGCGAAAATACTTCTGACTCCCAGTTGTTTCGCTGTCTCAAACGCGATAATTACTCCGCCGGTGGTAGGACCTGCCACTACCTGGATAGTATCATTCGTAAAGTGCTGAGCAATTAAGTAGCATAGTCTCTGCGTATATTCCGGATATTGAAGTACCTTAAATTTTTCCCAATATGTGGAGGAGTGCAGGCCGGACGTCAATAAGAAATGGCCCTCGATCAGGGCACCAGCTTTTTTAAAAATATCCAGGACTTCCTGCGACATGTATCTTTCCCACGCATGATTTATTTTGCGTCAGCAATTCTTATTGCCGGTTGATTGAATATCTCAGCCGATTGCTCTGATTCTAGACTCGCTTTGGCAGGATATGAAGAGTTATGCTGCACAACCCGCCACCTGTCTGGGGGCCAGTAGAGGAGCCAGGCTTTTCCGATTATTGAATCAGACGATATAGTCCAACCATTGTGAGAATCATCGCTGTTGTTACGGTCATCTCCAAGAACGAAATAACTATTGTCAGGTATCGTCCTTTCGAATACCGTATACCTCGGAGGCTCAAGTATATAAGGCTCATATAGCATGATGCCATTTACATATACCTTTCCATTTTTAATCTCGACCCTGTCCCCGGGGACTGCGATAATGCGCTTGATTAGATCCTCGTTATGCCTTGGCGAGTAAAAAATGATTATGTCTCCGCGTTGCGGTGTACCTAATGTGTATGACAATTTGTTAGCGATAATATGATCGCCGGGTTGTATGGTGGGCAACATCGAGATATTGAATACCTTAAAGCTTTTAATAGTTAATTGAAGGGACAGGTATATTATAATAGCTATGGCAAGCATTATTAATAGTT
>CAYLRS010000057.1:0-8216 GCA_964385895.1 uncultured Dehalococcoidales bacterium | reverse complement strand
CTCCTTAGTATTTACGATTAGAATAATCCATTGTTTGAAGCTTGTCAAGTAGCTCGCCACGATTAAAATAGATACGAAGGCGAAAAATATTTGAAAATCGAACGTAATAAGTATTAATTAAAGTATAAAAAATTTACAGGCGATTTTCGTAGAAAACCACTCTCACTTATTACAAACCGGTTACTCGTAAGGTTTCAAAGAAAAATAAATTTCCAATTTTGCCAGCTTATTAAGCTTTTTCCTATAATTGACTAACACTTTACGTGTTTAGTGAAAATGAGCCCTAACCAGAAGTTTAAAATAGTCGCAATTGTCGGCATGCCCGGCTCAGGTAAGTCTGCAGTTTCAAAGGTCTTTGAGCGCCAGGGTTACCGCAAGGTGAGGTTCGGCGATGTCACTGACGAGGAAGTGAAAAAGCAGGGACTGGAGCTTAACGAGGAAAACGAACGCCGCGTCAGGGAAGAGCTCCGCAAACAGCACGGCATGGCAGCCTATGCAGTTATGAATCTGCCCAGGATTAGTGATGCCCTGCAGGCTTCGAACGTGGTGATCGACGGGCTTTACTCGTGGGAAGAGCATAAATTCCTCAAGGAGGAGTTTGATGGCGCTTTCAGCACTGTAGCGGTCTGGGCGCCGCCACGAGTCCGTTATCAGAGATTAAAGAACAGGACAGTCCGGCGGTTAACTCCAGACGAATCGAAGGCCAGGGACTTCGCGGAGATAGAGAACGTCAACAAGGGCGGTCCCATAGCCATGGCGGATTACACCATATTGAACGACTCAACACTGGAATCACTGATCAGCCAGGTTATGGGGGTAATCAGGGCTTTAAAATGAAGGAATTCAAGAGGCCCGGTCTGGACGAGTATTTCCTTAAGATCGCCTCGGTGGTGGCAGAGAGATCTACCTGCCGGCGTCACCACGTGGGAGCGGTTGCGGTCAAGGACAAGCACATCCTGTCCACGGGCTATAACGGCGCTGCAGCGGGGGTCAAGGATTGCCTGGAGCTGGGCTGTCTGCGGGACGAACTGAAGATACCCTCAGGGACAAGGCACGAGATCTGCCGCGGCATACACGCCGAGCAGAACGCCATCATACAGGCATCCCTGCACGGGGTGAGCATAGAGGGAGCCACCATATATTGCACGCAGTCGCCGTGTATACTCTGCGCCAAGATGCTGGCCAACGCACGCATCAAGCGGTTTGTTGCCTTCGGTAAATACGCTGACGATGCTTTCCTGGAACTGTTTAAAGAAGCTGGTATTAAATTTGAGCTGAAACCCCGGCCGCCTTCCGAAATAATGTATCTGGGTTAGGGCAAGGCTGGTCCGTGATATTTATATAGGTGGACTTTAATGAGGGAATGCAAGATAGAAAATAACAAATCGAATTGCACCTGCACCTACGAACCGTGCTCACGCAAAGGCATCTGCTGCGAATGCGTCAGGTACCACCTCGAGTATAGTGAGATGCCGGCGTGTTTCTTCCCGCCTGAAGTCGAACGGACCTACGACCGCTCGGTGGATAGGTTCGTAGCCACGTACCAGAAAAAACGCCGCTAGAATAGCAGGGAATCACCAGCCGTCTCTTTATATTATCCAGGCTCACTCTTATGCACTTGTCTACCTACCAATCACAGGCCAAGCCTGTACGCTATACCCTGCATGGCCTTGAGGACTGTCTCTACGTGTTCTTGCAGCGGTACGCCCAGTTCGGCTGCACCCCTTTCTATCATCTGGCGGTCAACACCGGCGGCGAAGGACTTCTCTTTCCACTTCTTCATAACTGATTCAACGGTCACATCAGCTAGTTTTTTAGATGGACGGGTGAGGGCAACTGCCACCACCAGGCCGGTAAGTTCGTCTACGGCATAGATAACTTTTTTAAGCTCCGTATCCCTGGTAATATTGGCATGATCAGTATGGGCAAGTATGCCATCGGTCAGCTCGTCCGCAAAACCCTGCTCTTTGAGCCACTCGACGCCTTTGAACGGGTGGTCCTTGAGGTCGGGGTATTTCTCATAGTCAAAATCGTGGAGTAAACCGACAGCACCCCATTTCTCGGGGTCGGCGCCGAATTTAACCGCGTAAGACCTCATGGCAGCTTCAACGGCCCAGGCATGTTTCTTGAGGTTCTTGTTGCTTACCCAATCGCCGAGTATCCTTTCCGCTTCGTCCCTGGTCGGCCACCTGCTCATTTATCTCCTCCCCTCAAGCTGTAAATACAACCGCAATAATCCTGACGGTAGAGCTCCCACTGTTTCGCCAGTTCAATAGCCTTCTTAAACCCGTCCTTCTTCTTGAAATCTCTGGATAAGAACCTGCTGCCGCCTATTTCCCGGCCGATTCTATTTATGGCGTCCGCTGATTTATGTGGACTAATGGTCAGGGTTGATGTGAAGACGTCAGCACCCCTCTCCAACATAAAATTAAGAGTCTTTTCAAGCCTTAAGCGGTAGCAGAGCAGGCAGCGTTTGCCTCCTTCCGGTTCGTCTTTACAAAGCTCCACTGCATTCGTCCACTCTTCGGTATCATACGGGCCTGCTTCGATGACAAACCCGAGCTGATCTGCGGTTTTCCTGGCCGTCTCGAGCCTGCGGTCATATTCGCTCAGCGGGAAAATATTGGGGTTGTAAAAGTAGCCGATTACATGGTGGTTTTCTGATAACAGCACACTGGCGGCGTCTGCCGCGCAGACGCCGCAGCAAATATGCAAAACAACTTTCATGCAACCTGATTGGGCAGACGATCAGGACTTCTTGCCCTTTATCTTGTCCGTAAACCTTGCCTCGATCCTCTTGAGGAAGCCGGGATCGGCGAAGGCCATGCTCTGCGCCAAACCGGCACCTTCGAGTCCGTCGTACAGGCTATGCCCGAAGCTGAGGTCTATGTTCCTTTTTGCGAGGCCGACTGCCACGATGCCGTTGCTCATTATTTCCTGCGCCCAGGCGAGTCCGGTCTTCTCTAAGTCCTCGCGCTTGACCACCTCGTTGACCAGTCCCCAGCGGTCGGCCTTAGCGGCATTGATGGTCTTGCCCGAGAGGATAAGCTCTTTTGCCCTGCCCAGGCCCACGATCCGGGGCAACCTCTGGCTTCCGCCGTCATCGGGGACCAGACCAAGGTTAACCTCAGGTATATTGAATAGAGCGTCTTCCGCGCATATTCTCATATCGCAGGCAAGCACCATTTCACAGCCGATGCCGAAGCAAAAGCCGTGAATGAGGGCGATGACTGCTTTCTCCAGGTATTCAATCTCGTTGTAGGCTCTTTGAGCCAGTCGGACGAAACGCCGGATTTCCTGTCCGCTACCCGCTGCGCCGAATGATGTCAGATCCGTACCCGCCGAAAACCCCTTACCTTCCCCGGAAAGGAGCACTACCTGGACACTGGGCTGCGTGGCTACCAGAGAGAAACACTGCTCGATATCCATGAACATCTGGCCGTTTACCGCGTTTCTCTTTTCCGGCCTGTTCAGCTTCACATGTAGGATGCCGTCTTTTTCGGTATAGGAAAGTGTCTGGAACTGCATTTAAGTCTCCTTATTCTATATTTTGAGGAATTACCCTGAACTACCATCATAATGAATGGACTCATATAAAAATAACGTTCGCCGTAGTGCCCTGTCAAGCTTTCTCTCCAGCACCTTTTCGTCCATTCGCCTGCAGTAGCAATATGATTAACAAACCAACCGCGGATACACTGGCTGCCGTAAAATACATCGTGTCAAAGCCGCTGCAGGAAATTACTATCCCCATGAATGTGGCGCCCAGGGCCAGTCCCACCTGGAAGGAGGCGGAGCCCAGTCCCATTCCCAGGCCCCTTTTTGTCGGGGGGGAGAGGTGAGCCAGCCATGACAGCGCGGCGGGCATGGAAAATCCCATCCCCAGGCCAAACAAAGCTGCGATAATGGACAGCTGGTATAAAACGTTGGAAAAGGCGACCAGGGTGAGCGAGACAGCGCACAGGATTAATCCGAGTATGATCATCGGCATGTTGCCGAACCTATCTGCCAGGGTTCCGGAAGGCACACGCAGCGCCGCGGAGCTGGCGTAGCAGGCTGTAATTATTGTGCCGGCCCCGGCCTCAGTTATGCCGAAACCCTGGACATAAAGCGGTATGAAAGTGCTTATGGTGCCGGATCCCACGGCTGTGACTATGAGTGCCAGCAGGCTGATAATAGCTCCCCGCTGTTTCAGCCAGTTCCAGGAATGGGCATCCTCGGATGGGTGTGTTGGCGGTTTTTTGGGGATGGAGCGCATGCGCGCTGATAAAAAAATGAGGCCGAGCAGCGGCATCAGGCCGCAGCTGTAGAAAGCTGCTTCATAGCCGAAGCCCTGGAGAATGTATCCACCCACAATAGGCCCCGCCATCAGCCCCAGTTGCGCGGAGGCTGTATACCATCCTAAAATCTGCCCGCGTTTTTCGGGCGACGCAAGATCGATTACTGCAGCGATAGCCGTAGGGACGAATACCGCGGCCCCCAATCCGTGCAACGCCCGGATGATACATAATGCCCAGAAGTCTTTTGCCAGCGGGTAAAGAAATGGCACTACAGTTGAAACCACCAAACCCGCCACCAGGAACCTGCGCCGGCCCCACCTGTCTGAGAGCATGCCGCTGGGGAGTATGGCGGCCGCGTTTATATAGGAGTATATCGAAACTACGATGCCGATATCCGATATGCTGATGCCGAGGCTGGAGGCGTAATAAGGCACCACCGGGAAAAGCCAGCTGAAGCTGGTAAAACCGGCGAAGGCTATAAGGTATATGGTTACGAGGGTGAACGAGTTTTTCATGCACGATTGCTTTAACGCCAGGAAAAAATCTTTCCTGCGGTGTATTTATTTAGTTGCGATCAGCCGTGGGTTGGGAGGTGTACAGAACAATATCAATATTGTCCCGATCAAAGCTCCGGCACAACCGATGAGGAGGGCCATTCCGTAATTACCATAAGTATCGTAAAGAGAGCCTGCGATGAACGGCGCTGAGAACTGGAAAACCGAGTTGACGGGGTTGGTTATACCGCTGATGCTGGGGAACGCGCCTGCGCCAAAATAGTTACCGGTTATCAGCGGCGTAGAAACATAGGTTGCCCCGAAGCCGAAGCCCGCAAGCAGCGGGTAGAGATAGGTTGCCCACAGCATGTCCCTGGAGGCAATCCAGAAAAATATGCCGCCGAGAATCATGCTGAAGCCGGCAATGGCGATCAGAAACCGCGATTCAATAATTTCACCCAAGAATGATATGCTCAGGCGGCCGATTATGCTGAATAAAAGTATAAGCCCGTAGATAAATTCGGGCCGCATGAACAAGACAGGATCGGAGGATACAAATCCACGGTCGCGCAGGTGAAATGGGGTCTGCGTCAATACTGCCTGCCAGAGGAAGAAGATAAAACCTGTTGCCAGCAGGATAAACCACAGGGAATTTGTCTTAACGGCATCTGAGGTCTTCCAGTTGACGGGCGACCTGTACGTCCTTATCGGCCTGTGCTTGCCGCGGCTTAATGCCTCACGTTCCTGCTCCGGCGACATACCGTCCGGATGCTGGCCCAGGTCCTCCGGGCGGTTGCGCACGGCAAGGAGGGCTATGGCGGCTCCCACAAAGCAGGCGATCGCTATCACGTTCCAGCCTACGCGCCAGTCGCCGCCGGAATTGACGATGCAGGCGCTGATGATCTGGGGGTAGATGAAGCCACCCAGGGCACCGCCCCCCAGCACAAGCCCCATGGCCAGCGCCCTTTTCGCATTGAACCAGTACAGGACTAGCGCCTGTGTGGGTACAACGGAGCCAAAAGAGATGCCCAGTCCCACGAAGAAGCACAGGACCAAGTAAACCGGGTAGATCTGACCCATTAGAGCCATAAATAGACCGGTTACCGCGGTGAGGATAGCGCCTATGGTGAGGGTCAAACGGGGTCCCAGGCGGTTGATCATCCAGGCTGTCAAAGGGGCGCCCAGTCCCAGCATAACACCGAGGATAGTATAGCCGAGGTTTATTTCACCCCGCTGCCAGTGCAGTTCATCCTTCATGAACTGGTAAATAACGGGCGGTCCGTAAAGGGCAAAACCAATAGGGATCGAATATACCAGGCAGAGGATGGGAAGCAGCCACCACCCGTAAAAACCGCTGCCCCTCGACTTTTCGGTCATTAACTGATTTTCCCTACTATCTATTAAACCAGGCAAAATACAGGCAGTAATTATAACACCACCTTATTCAATTGGATAATCTTGGTGTATTAATAGTTGCGCAAAAGCGCAAGTGTGGACTACGCATTATGGCGGATGTTGCTGTTTGTGCTGGATGTTAAATTAAAGTTAACCTGGACAAGAAGCACAGGAGGTACGGAAATGGCGAAGACAGTAAATACAATCGAAACCAAAGCGGAAACCAAAGACGAGAAGGCATTCATTTTCTGGACCGGCAAGAGCCCATGCTGGGAAATGAGTCATTGCACCAACATGGTGAAGGCCGAGTGCCCGGCCTATAAATACCAGTTCCTGCCCTGCTGGGAGATCGAAGGAACTTACTGCAAACTGGATGACTATGGTGCAGACGGCAAAGACACCAGCATCTGCGAGATTTGCAGAGTATACAGGACCTATGGCGACGGCAAGCCGATCCAGTTAAAGTTGCTCGGGCGGGGAATTAATGCCTCGCTGGCGCAGCTCGAAAAAGCCGCTGCCCGCTAAGTAAAAATATTCGCTACAGCAACTCGGATTTCCCCTCTCCGCCAGTGGAGAGGGGAATTTTTTTAACCGGCACACTGGATGCGTATTAATAGTTGCGCTTTTGCGCAAAATTAAATTGAGCGTTAATGCGGATGTTGCGGATAAGTGCGTATGTTAAATTTTAGGTGTCAAGAAAAAGAATAACCAAGCCAATAAAGGAGGAAAATAAAATGGCAGAGACAAAAGTAAAAGCAAAGAAAGCAACTGAGGTCAAAGAAGAGCGCAGCATAAATTTCTGGACTGATAAGGCACCGTGCTGGGAACTGAGCAATTGCCCCGAGATGATAAAGAATGAATGCCCGGTTTCCAAATACCAGTTCCTCCCCTGCTGGGAGATTGAGGGAACCTACTGCAAGCTGGATGACAAAGGCGCTACAGGCCGCGATACCAGCATCTGCGAGACCTGCAGGGTCTATAAAAAATACGGCAATGGCCAGCCAATCGTGCTCAAGCTCTTCGGGAAGGGGATTGATACCCACCTCAGGGAACTCGACAAAGTTACCAGGTAAAGCATCAAGTTTCGAACATAAAAAGGGGGCTGACCTCGAGGTCAGCCCCCTTTAATATGCTGTATTCTTTTATCTAAACCTGTGCGGTATTAGCACGGTCGAGGACGGCAAGGCGTTCACGAAGCTGTTTCAAGTTAACCACATCGTCCCTGTTGTAGCTGAGCAGAAGATTCAAAGCGTCATGGTCGTTGCTAGTCGTATACCGGTCCCATAGTTCGATTGCATGAATTCCCGTCAGCCCCTCGGTTTCCCTGGGAATGCCGAGCCTCTTCAAGACCGCTTTAAAACCGCCTTTAAGGTTATACCTGTGGCAATCATGCATGAGGTCGGTATGCTCGTGCATTATCTCCAGGTCGGGGCCCAGATGCATGCGGATGAATGGCAAATCGAATTGTTTTCCATTGTATGTAAATAAATTATCAGTTCCCCTGAGTGCCTTCATAAGGTTTTTCAAGTTCATCTTTTCGTCAAAAAGCTGAACAAGCCGGCCCTCAGTCTCGTTGCAGAAATAAATGCCGATTACAGTGATGTATGACTGGTCAGCGTATAGGCCGGTTGTTTCTATGTCCAGGTAGGCGTCAGGGAACCCTATCATAATAACGCGTTTCCTCGTTTGTGATTATACAGGATTGCTATTTACCGAGTTTATCCTTGAGATAGCCAACCATCATGCCAAGCCCGAAGAGGATAGAAGCCAGGCCGGTGAAAAAGCCGATGCCGGGAACCACATCGAGGAATTGGATAACCAGTAAACCGAGCGCCAGCGCTCCGATCAGCCTGCCGGTGGAGTCGACACCGGATGGCTGCTTCAACATCCACTTTCCCAGGAAAATGGCCACGAGCAGTGGGCTGAGGTAAACTGCTACCAGATAGAGTGCCAGAGCTATGAGGCCGAGAGGTATTCCGACCACTGTGGCACACACAATTATCACTGCTGCAGGTACCAAGAAAAACTTGATAGCTCCCCAGCCCAG
>CAYLRS010000056.1:0-8479 GCA_964385895.1 uncultured Dehalococcoidales bacterium | reverse complement strand
CGGGGAATTTCCTCGGGGTTGTGCTGGCCGTCACCATCCAGCGTTACTATGATATCAGCGCCGCATTTCAAAGCCATTTCAAAGCCGGTGCGGGTGGCAGCACCCGCCCCCTGTCTAATATGATGCTTTATTACGCGTGCGCCGGCTTCCTTCGCTCTAATATAGGTTTGGTCGGAAGATCCGTCATCAACAACAACAACTTCATTGACATAGTTTCTTGCATGGCTAACTATATCGCCTATGAAGTGCTCTTCGTTAAGACATGGGATAACCGCAAAGATTCTAAGTTCGGATTGAGCTTTGATCATTATTACTTGACGGTAACTGATTTGGCCAGGTTGCGCGGCATATCCGGGTTGTGCCCGCGCTTGATAGCCATGTTATAAGCCAGCAACTGGAGCGGGACCACAGCCACCATTGGATAAAGAAGCTCATGTACTTTGGGGATCTTGATCCAGTGGTCATAAATTTCATTTTCCTCATCGGAAACAGCGATGATCCTGGCTCCTCTTGACTTGGCCTCTATGGCATTGCTCAGCGTTTCATTGTAGGTAAAATCTCTGGGGCAAATAACCAGAACGGGTGTGCCTTTTTCTATGAGCGATAGTGTGCCGTGTTTCAGCTCACCCGCAGGCATCCCTTCGGCATGGATGTATGAAATCTCCTTCAACTTCAAAGCGCCCTCGGAGGCTATGGCGAAATTGATACCGCGCGCAATGTAATAAAAATCGTTTTTCTTGTAGTATTTATCGCATATTTCAGCAATTTCGTCTTTGTTCCACTCAATTGCTTTAGATATCTGTTTGCTGACCTTGCGGATATTATCAACCGCCATATCAAAGGCATGCACCATCGAAAAGGACAGCAGGTAGAATATGGCAACCTGGTTCAGGAAAGATTTAGTGGCCGCCACCCCGATCTCAGGGCCGCAGTTTAAGTATATGACGTTGTGGCTCAGTTCCCCAAGCATAGATTGCGGCCTGTTTACGACCGAAATAATTCGGGCACCCGCCTTGCGTGCCAGTTGGACTCCATCAATCACATCCAGTGTTTCCCCGCTCTGGGATATCGCAAGTACCAGCGTATTCTTATCAACTGAATCGGTAAAATATTGAAATTCGGATGCCATAACGACTTCACAGAACTTCTTGCCCACGTTAGAAATGAGGTACCTGCCAACCAGAGCCGCATAACGCGATGATCCGCAGGCCGTCACGATCACATGGTCAGCCCTCAGGATGTCGAGTGCAACCGAAGTGAATATCTCCCTGTCCTGCAAGGCTGCGGCAAGCAGCGATTTTGGCTGTTCCATTATCTCTTTAAGCATGAAGTACTCGTAGCCGTTCTTTTCTATCTCGTTCCACAGGATATCCGGTTTGATAGACTTCTTGTGTATCTCTTTGCCCGTGTGATCATAGAATCTGGCTTTGCCAACTGTGAGAACCGCAATTTCTCCTTCGTCAAGCATATATTGGTGGTTGACCTGTCCTGCCAGAGCAAGGGAATCACTGGCGGCGAAAGCGCTGTGGTCACCAATTCCGACAACCAGGGGACTTCCCCTGCGTGTACCAACAATTTTATTCGGCTCTCTGGTGGAAATAGCGAGGAAAGCATATGACCCCTGCAGCCTTGGCGCTACCGCAACCACCGCTTCTTCAAGAGAGCGGCCCTTTTTCATCTCATCCTCGATCTTATGCGGGATTACCTCTGTGTCCGTTTCGGATGAAAAATGATGGCCACGTTTGATAAGGTCTTTTCGGAGTTCCTGGTAGTTATCAATGATACCATTGTGGATGACAGCTATCTGGTTGTTACAATCCAGGTGCGGGTGCGTATTGGGTTGAGTAACACTACCATGTGTTGCCCAGCGCGTATGCCCTATACCGACAAGTCCCGGTATTTCATCGAGTTTATGCTTGCTGTTTACCTCATCGAGTTTGCCAACGTCCTTTTTAACAATAAGTTTGCCGCCGTATATCATGGCTATTCCCGAAGAGTCGTAACCACGGTATTCCATACGCTTCAGTCCCTCAAAAATGACCGACGACGCATGATCGTTTTTAGCGCAATATCCAATTATTCCGCACATATTTTCAAATACCCGTTACTATTTTTACAACACGATTATCGCATTTTAAAAAGTAAAATAAAAATAGCCGTTATGCAAATTACATGATTTACAGCGTTCATTTATCCTGAAACGAAATTGTCGTTCATTTGCAGTGTTATTTTATCCTCCGGCTACATTAACTATTAAGACCAATGGATCTTTAATGTGCGGTTTTTCCTGGTTATTCATGAAGAGATAGAACTCCACCCGCTGGTTAGCACCCGCATTATTAAGTGTAATATCGATCTTCCGTTCCAATTTCTGGTTATTCGGTAAGTTACCTGTCTCCACCGTGTTGATTGTAGCACCATTTAGCATGATTTGTACCTTATACGGGGCCGGATTTGTCTCGTGATTAACGACGCCGAGAATTACCGTTACCGGTTGACCGGCTTTGATCTCCCGGGGATAATCGGAAGCCTTGCCATCTTGATTCAGCAGATAAAATTCAGTGAACTTATCAGACGGATGAGGGGTGAGTGACAGGTAGATGATAGCGCCTATACTAACCAGTATAGCAGCTAACAGAGCGATGAGAAGGATCCTATTAAAAATGCGCATTTATTGCTTTGGATGGTGTAAAATTCTACGAATTACCGTACGTGATTGTCAATAGGAAATACAGCGCGTCAGTGGATTAACATCGCATCGCCGAAGCTGTAAAAACGGTAGCCCATTCCCTTCGCTTCCTCATAAGCCTGCAATATAAATTCCCGCCCGGCAAAGGCAGAAATCATCATCAATAATGTGGACCCGGGGAGGTGGAAATTGGTAACTACGGCATCGGTCACCTTGAATTCGTAGCCGGGCAGAATAAATAGGTCCACGGGGCCCTCGAACGGCTGAATTGTCCCATTCTGCGCCGCTGCCTCAATCAGACGGACGGAAGTGGTTCCGACCGCAATAATACGTCTGCCGGATTCCCTGGTTTTATTGAGCAGTGCGGCGGCAGCCTCAGAAACCTTGCCGAATTCGGTGTGGATATGATGCTTGCGGGGGTCTTCAGCCCTGACCGGTTGAAATGTGTCAAGCCCTATATGAAGTGTAACGAAAGCCAGGTTAATCCCCCTGTGGTTTATATTATCCAGTAGCTCAGGTGTGAAGTGAAGTCCGGCGGTCGGCGCAGCGGAGCTTCCTTTTACCCTGGAGTAAACCGTCTGGTAACGTTCCCTGTCTTCGAGCCTGGCCTTTATATAGGGCGGGAGAGGCATTTCCCCCAGGTTTTCCAGAGCCGCTTCATTGGAGAAATGGACTCTTCTTAGCCCGTTGTCGAGCCTTTGAATAATATTCGCGATTATCGCGGTTGTATCACCTGATTTGCCGTTCCGGATTACTACCCTTGCGCCTTCCGGCAGCTTACGGCCTGGACGTACGAGCGCTTCCCATATGCCATCATCAAGCCGCTTTAACAGCAGTATCTCGGCTTGTTTTCCTATGCCTTCAAGGGTGCCCTTAAGCCGAGCGGGAATAACGCGGCTATCATTAAACACCAGCGTATCCCCAGGATCGATGAAATCTACTATTTGTTGAAAGGAATGATGCCGGATGCTGCGGTCCTTGCGGTTAAGCAGCATCAACCGGGAGCTATCCCTCTTTTTCAGGGGATGTTGCGCAATATATCCAGGAGGCAGATCGTAGTCGAAGTCAGAGAGCTTCATATAAATGCTGGCGGTTAGAATAAGCCGTGTACCTTGCCGGTTAGCGGATCGATATCTATCCTGCGGAAGGCCGGGTTGGATCCTGTGCCCGGCATCAGGCTGACTTCACCTGCGAAAAGGCAAAGGAACCTGGCCCCCGAGTAGATCATGATGTCACGTATGGGCAGGATCCACCCTCCGGGCACGCCTTTGAGGGTGGGATCATGGCTGAGGCTCAGATGTGTCTTCACCATAATAGTGGCGTAGTCATCAAATTCAGGGTCAGCTTCCAGCAGCTTAGCCTTCGATTCTGCGGAAGTCGACCACCTAACTCCGTTGGCGCCGTAAACCTCGCGGGCAATTTTATCCACCCGGTCACGGAGCTTCATCTCCTGCGGGTACAGGAATTTGAACTCACTTTCCTCTTTGCAGGCCTCTTTTAGCATATCTGCAAGCTCGAGCGCGCCTTCTCCGCCGAATTCCCAGTGCCTGGATATGGCACAGCGCGCTCCAACCTGCTCGGCCGCGCGCTTGACCATGTTGATCTCTTCCTTTGTATCGGTATGGAATACATTAACGCAGACCACGGGATTGACCCCCGCTTCCTGAATGATTTTAATATGGTGCAGCATGTTGGGTATACCTTTTTCCAGAAGGCCCAGGTCTTCCCGTGTGTATTCATCCGGTATGCGCAGGCCTGCCACCACGGATGGACCACCGCCGTGCATCTTGAGGGCGCGTACCGTGGTAACAAGGACGGACGCGTTTGGTTTCAGGTCGCTGAGGCGGCATTTTACGTTGCAAAATTTTTCAAATCCTATGTCAGCCGCAAAACCGCTTTCTGTTACATGATAGTCGAACATCTTGAGGCCGATCCTGTCGGCGATAATGGACGATTGACCCAGGGCAATATTAGCGAAGGGACCCGTATGTACCATAAGAGGCTGGTACTCGGCGGTACAGCAGAGTGTGGGATTGATGGTGTTGCGCATGAGTGCAGTCATGGCGCCTCCCACCTGCAGGTCACCTGTTGTGACCGGATCGCCGTGTTTGTTATAAGCCACGGTAATCCTGTCCATGCGGTGGCGCAGGTCAGCCAGGTCCCTGACTATTGCCAGCAATGCCATCAATTCGGAGCTTACGGCGATGGTGAATTTTGATTGCATGGTGAAGCCGTCCATTTTGCCGCCGATGCCGATGATGATATTGCGCAGGCTTTGAGCGCAGAAGTCCATGACCCAGCTCATTTCAACCCGTGTAGGATCAATATCCAGCCGCTTCATGCCGGACAATGTGCTAAGCTTTCTGTCGTCGTAATTCCGCTCATGCTGCATGCGAGCCGTAAGCGCCACCAGGGCGAGGTTGTGAGCATTGGTTATATCGTTGATATCTCCGGTAAGGCCCATGGAGAACTCGGTCATGGGTATGAGAAGGGCATTGCCGCCACCGGCGGCTGTACCCTTGATGTTCATAGTCGGTCCACCGGATGGTTGCCTGATGCAGCCGCCCACGTTTAAACCGCGCCTGCCCATGCCTTCCAGAATCCCGCAGGTGGTGGTGCTCTTTCCTTCTCCCAGCGGAGTGGGAGTAATACCGGTCACCTGGATATATTTCCCGTCGGGCTTGTCCTTAAGGCGCTGCATGATTTTGGCGTAGTTCAACCTGGCGACCTTGCCATAGGGGATTACCTCGTCCTTCTCCAGGTTTAATCTTTGCGCCCAGTCGCCGGGCTGAGGCATGTTCTTCTCGGCTTCCTCGGCGATCTGCCAGTCGCTCATTATTAACGGGTTATATGGCATGTCTTTGCTCTCCGGATTTGATTAGTGGATTTCCCTGCAATTTATCGAATTCCTAGTTTTCGTTCGGCGACTTCTATGGTATTCTGCAGCAGCATGGTGACAGTCATGGGGCCCACGCCCCCCGGCACAGGTGTGATCGCCAATGCCTTCTCTTTAACGGCTTCAAAGTCAACGTCGCCTACCAGGCGGTAGCCCCTTTCTTTAGTCTTATCCTCGACTCGGTTTACACCCACGTCTATAACTACGGCACCTTCCCTGACCATTTCGGCGGTAATATACATCGGGCTACCCATGGCAGCCACAAGTATATCGGCCTGCCGCGTAAAATAAGCCATATCCTTTGTACCGGTGTGGACGACCGTCACCGTGGCATTTGCCCCTTTTTCCTTCTGCATCAGCATGGCGGCAAGGGGTTTCCCCACGAGGCTGCTGCGCCCGCATATGACCACGTGCTTTCCCCCGGGATCATAGCCGCTGCGTACAAGCAGTTGCTGTACGCCGTGTGGAGTGCATGGGAGCGGGCAGGGTTCTCCGCGCAATATTTTGCCCAGATTTGTGGGATGAGATCCGTCAACGTCTTTTTCGGGAGAGATAAGGTTAAGCACCGTTTCCGCGTTTATGTGTGCTGGCAGCGGTAGCTGGATAAGTATGCCATCGATATCCGGATTGGTATTTAGCTCCTCGACTGTCCGGATAATCTTCAGTTCGGTTGTATTGGCGGGCATGCGGATGGTGCTTTCACGCATGCCGATTTCCCGGGCGCCCCTTTCCTTGGATGTCACGTAGGAGATAGAGGCGGGGTTATCCCCCACCAGCAAAACGCCGAAGCAGGGGATTTTCCCATGCCGTTGTAGCCTCGATACACGCTGTTTAAGTTCCTGGCGTATCGTGGCTGCTACTTCTGAACCACTGATTATTCTTGCGGTCATAGATTACACTTATGCAATTGGCTCGAGGGAATATTATACTGGTTACCCACGATGCAAACAAAATCTGCTTCGGGTTATCAGGGATCGCACTTAAATTAAGCTGAGGGTTTTCAGGACTCTTTAGTGACGGTGCCCTCGTTGAGGATGTCCCTCGCCATTTGAGCTGCCAGGGGGACAGCATCGCTTACCTCAGAGGTCAATTCCTGTGAAAATTCGTACGCATCCGGGATTTCAATGGCGATAATGCTTATTTTGCGAGGTAATTTAAGCTTGATTATTTTGCCGATCTCAAGCGCGGTGGGCAAGTTCACATCGTGAGGAGACGCTGAATGCTTGGTCACTCGGAAGTCATCGGGTATAAGCCGATAGATGTCTCCGTGCTTTCCTCCTATAGTCTGTATGGCATCTATGATGATAGCCTCATCGTAATCGACAAGGTAATCGAGAATGGCAAGACCTGAAACATCGCTGGCAATTATTGTCGTATCTTCGCGTTGGGGTAAATTTTGAAGAGACTCTATTACACGGAAGCCCACGCCATCGTCACCGATTATAGGATTGCCCAGACCCAGGATTATCTTTTTCATACGAGGGAAAAACGCCTAGGCGGGAGATTCAACTTTTACCTCTTGCGGCCTGGCTGAGAAGTAAGGTTTCAGTAGCTTCTTAGGGGAAACGATATTACCTCCAAGCGCTGCTGCTTTGAAGTCCAGGCCGAGGGCAATTCCAATGAGCTGCGTTATGGCGATGATCGGCATATTGAAGCCGGCCTTGAATTTGCTGTTTACCAGCATCTGGTATGCATCGAGCGCCGTGTGGCACAGGGGACATGTCGTTGAAATCATGCATTGAGCCCCGTTATCCAATGCATTCTGCAGAAGCTTATGGATCAGGTCAAGCGCCATGTCGGATTCAGAAATGACCAGCGAACTGCCGCAGCAGCGGGCTTTGAGAGGAAAGTTCACCGGCTCCGCACCCAGGCTTTTGGCCAGCCTGTCAATCCAGTCGGGCAACTCCGAATCATCGAGCCCGTAATCGGGGCGTACCTGCTGACAACCATGGTAACATGCCACTTTTAGCCCGGTCAGCGGGCGGACTACCTTCGAGGCGAGGTTGTCAGGGCCGATATCATGGTAAATGACCTCAATTATGTGGCGGACTTTAACCGTGCCGTTGTAAGAAAGCCCGACGGCGGAAAGAGCTCCGCGAACCTTTTCTGCCAGTTTGTGATCCTCTTTGATGAGGTCATTGGCTTCACGAAGTATGGTATAACACGAGCTACAGGGAGTGACAAGATCCAACCCCGTTTTTTCTGCCTGCGCCAGGACGCGCGCTGTGATACCCACTGCCTTAACTTTATTAACACCACTGAAAGGAGATGAGCCGCAACAGGTCCAGTCTTCAAGCTCAAGCAGTTCAATGTCCAGGGGTTTGGCAATAGCTTTGATCGATTCTTCAACTGGAGCCCCGGTGGCTTCCATAGAGCAGCCCGGGTAATAAGCGTAGTATCTCACCGGCCACCTCCTGAAGCTAATTTGTTGAGTATCGTATTCAGTTCATCCTTTCCTTTGACCTTTTTGGGAGTGAGAGGCATCCGCCTGTGTGTCAATAAACTGAGCGCCATGGGTAGCATTTTCAACGCCGCAAACGGGTTAGTCTTGAGGAAATAGTTGAACATCATGCCGAATTCGTAGACGCGACCATATTGTACAATTGAGTCGGCGAAGGTGCGGTACATCGTGGTGGTACTGGTGGGAGGCTTATAACCTTCCCTCAGTGCAATGGATTCGAGCCCGTGCATGATGCTGGCTGGCTTTATATCGCGTGGACAGCGGGCGGTGCAGAGGTAGCACGATACGCAAAACCAGACAGAGTTGCTTTTCAGTAACTCGTCTTTCATGCCCGCACGCACCATGGCGATGACTTTGCGTGGAGGATGTTCCCAATGCTCCGCTGTAGTGCAGGAACCGCTGCAAACCCCACACTGGATGCATTCGTTGATTT
>CAYLRS010000055.1:0-8512 GCA_964385895.1 uncultured Dehalococcoidales bacterium | reverse complement strand
GCAGGTCCCCTTCACGTTTGCAGAAATTTCACCTGTCAACAGGATACCAAGGCTAGTGCGCGTGAGCGTAGCTTCACCCATTATACGGTTCTCGTCGTCATTATCGGTCGTCTCATCAATTTTATAGACGCGCTTGGTACCGACCGGTTCCTTAAGCAATTGCGCAACGTTTATTTGCATTATTTTAGATTCAATTCAAATTTGGCTCATTATAAGTTGCGATATGTTTAATGTCAAGCTAATGAATGTAAATTCAACTGTATTTATTGTCTACCAGGGAAATCTGAAACTGGCTTGACTGTATAAATTAAAAGGATTTAAACTTTCTTACCGTCGGGATAGGATATTGCTGTTTTGTGGCCTTGTAGCGATAATGGGCGTGACATTCATCGTGAATTGAGTTGCCGAGAATTCTGACTAATGAATCTTCCGAGTTCATTATTATTTATTAGTTTATTTTGCCATGGACGGATTTATGCACCATAAGTTGCAGCAATTATTCAGGTATAATAATTATTGAACTAATATTTAAAATAATGTAAGGAGATAATTGAACGGGTTATGAAAGTTGTTTTTTTGGAGGATGTATCAGTAAAGGAAAAGAAGGGAGATATAAAGGACGTATCTGACGGATATGCTAGAAATTACTTATTGCCCAGGGGCCTGGCGCTGCCAGCGACACCTGCTGCCATCAAAGAGGCTAAAAAAATAACTGAGTAAAGAGAGAGGAAACGTGCACGCCAGCATGACGAATATGTCGAATTAGCTGAACAAATAGAGGGCAAGGAACTTCGTTTCAAAGCCAAAGCGAGCTCGAAGGGAACTCTTCACGGTTCTATTACGACCGCTGATATTGCGGCCGAGCTTTCCAACCTGATCAATGTCGATATCGATAGAAAAAAGATCGCGCTCAAAACTCCTTTACATAAGGTGGGTACTCACGAAGTTGATGTCGTGCTGGCTAAAGATGCGAGCGCGAAAATAGCTGTGATAATAGAAGGGGAAGCTGTTTAAGAAAATGAGAGAAGCTTTGCCTCCATATGATCTGGATGCTGAAGAAGCTGTCCTGGGATCTTTATTGATCGATAGCGAGTCTATTAATGAAATAGACACAATCATAAGAGCGGAAGATTTTTTCAGCGAACAGAATCAATTCGTTTATAGCGCTTGCCACAACCTGTTTTTACGCGATGAAGCCATAAACCAGATAACAGTGGCGCAGGAACTTGTAAGATTGGGCAAGCTGGACGAAGCCGGTGGCGCTGCCTATTTAAGCCATCTAATTTCCATGGTCCCTACATCACTGCACGTACGACATTACGCTCAGATTGTGTTCAGGCTGTCCACCATGCGGCGATTGATAAGTGCAGCCGGGCAGATTGAATCGATCGGCTATAAAGCAGACCCCGACGTCGATCTGGCATTAACAAGGGCAGAGGACATTATCTTCAAGCTGCGCACGAGGCATGATAAGGGTGACTTTGTACCGATACATGACGCGTTGAATATATACTTCGAAGAAGCAGCGAAGACGGCCTATGAGAAAGATGTAATAAGCATAAGGACCGGCTTCAACGCCGTAGATGATGCCATCGGGGGATTGCAACGTTCAGAGCTAATTATATTGGCTGCCAGGACGAGCATCGGCAAAACCAGCCTTGCCCTTAATATCGCCCGTAATGCGGCGGTCAATCAAAAAGCATGCGTAGCTATATTCTGCCTTGAGATGTCCCGCAGAGAAGTTGTACAGAGGATTCTTTCGAGCGAGGCGAACATCAACTCAGCACATTTCCGAAAAGGTCGTTTTTCGGAGCTTGAAGAAAGGCTATTGCAAAGGGATATAATACCCAGGTTGGCTGAAACCTCTATACACATTGATGATACACCCAACATGCGCATTAGCGAGATCCGCAGCAAAGCCAAGCGCCTTCATCTGCGGCGGAGGGTGGACCTGGTTATGCTCGATTATATTCAGTTGGTTCGCGGCGATACCAAGACGGATAACCGGGTGCAGGAGCTTACTGAAATCACACAGTCGCTAAAAGCACTGGCGCGTGAACTTGATGCCCCTGTACTGGCTTTATCTCAGTTAAGCCGATATATTGAGCACCGTCAGGAAAGCAAGAAATTCAAACAGCAGGTGTTGCCGCAACTGTCGGACCTCAGGGATAGCGGTAGTCTCGAGCAGGATGCTGATGTGGTGCTGTTTATACACCGGCCGGAGAAGGTATATACAGAAGAGGAATGGTTGAGGGAATACGGTGAGGATCGTCCTTATCCCAGGGGCATAGCCGAGATTATTGTTGCTAAAAACCGCAATGGTCCTACTGGCGAAGTGTCACTGCGCTTCATACAGGAAACCACAAAGTTCGAGAACAATATTATCGAGGTCGGAAGTAATTTTTGAGAAACAATTATTTTAAGGGACTAATGAATATGGCTGAAACGCCTTTTAATGGATTCCCACCACGAGCAGAGGTCACACCACTGCCCAACATATTTTTTACCGAGGTCTTACCTCAAATTAACGATATCGCCGAATTTAAAGCTGTGATGCAAATTTTCTTCCTTTTAAGCCGGAGGAAAGGCTATCCGAGGTTTGTGACTTTCAAAGAATTGAGCAATGACCCTATTGTATTGAAGGGGTTGCGCAATTTGCCGGGCGATGTAGACGAAAAGCTTAGGCATGCCCTCACCTCTGCGGTGCAGCAGGGCATCTTGCTACATATTCCGATAAGTATAAACGACCAATTTGACGATGCATATTTCATCAATAACCAGAGTGAGAAGGAGACTATTGCTAAAATACTGGATGGAACGCTTAATGTTCCCAGAGTAATAGTCAGAAAAACAGAGTCACCTATACATGAGCAGCCTCCCGACATATACAATCTCTACGAGCAAAATGTCGGCTTGCTAACGCCGATAATAGCAGAAGAACTGCAGGAGGCAGAGCACCGATATCCTGCAGACTGGATACAGGATGCTTTCAGGGAAGCGGTCAGAGCTAACGTAAGGAACTGGAAATATATACACGGCATTTTGAAGCGCTGGGAGAGAGAAGGTAAAAAAAATGGAAAACATGTCGGAGATTCTAAAACAGAAAGGGATCCCGATAAATATCTCCGCGGAAAATATGGGCACATGGTCCAGCGATAAATTGGAAGAGCAAAATACCATTATCGAAAATAAGAATTTATGCCCCCTATGCCAGGGGATAAAGTTTGTTCACCCACTCAAATCGACTGGCGATCCGGACTACGGCCGGCTGGTGCCCTGCAAATGCGCCGAAGCAGAGTTGAAGAAGAGGCGGACGGAGCGGCTTCAGACGCTGAGCAATTTGGGCGGACTTTCAAGGCTTACTTTTGACAACCTGTTGCCTTCAGGGCGCGATGACGATCCGGTCTCACAGCGGCTTTTTCAAAAAGCGCTCGACGCAGTTAAAGCCTTTGCCGAAGAGCCCAGGGGATGGATCGTACTGATAGGCCCGGTAGGCAGTGGCAAAACACACTTAGCATGTGCTGTTGCCAACTACCGTATAAATAAGGGTAATCCGGCCTTCTATATTGCCACATCCGATTTGCTGGACCACCTGCGTTCAACTTTCAGCCCAAATAACGAGACCGACTATGACGAACTTTTTGAGCAGATAAAAGAAAGCCCGTTATTAATACTTGATAATTTAAATTATTCGATTACAACCGCCTGGGCAAAGGGGAAGCTGGACCAGCTTCTGGAGCACCGTTTTAACGGCAGAATGGCAACATTAATCACTTCAAGCACTCCGCTAGAAGAGTTCAGTGGCGATTACGCGGGACATATTAATGATCCGGATGTGAGCAAGGTATTAGTACTGAAGAAAGAATCTTCCAGTCTGCAAAGCCTGGATAGCCTTGATCTAGAGCTGCTGAAGAACATGGGGTTCAATAACTTCGATGTTAAACGATTGAGCCTGCCTGATGAAGTGCGCCAGAACCTGGAGCAGGCATACAATATTGCACGGGATTTCGCCACATCGCCGCAGGGTTGGCTTGTATTCCAGGGCTTGAATGGATGTGGGAAAACACATCTTGCTGCCGCAATAGCCAACCATCTCAGAGGATCAGGCAAGGATGTACTCTTCATTGTTGTGCCAGATCTTCTCGACCATCTTCGTTCGTCTTTCAGCCCTGAAAGCAGGGTTTCATATGATGCGCTATTTGAAAAAATTAAGAAGGTACCGGTTCTCGTACTGGACGATTTTGGGGAGCACTCAGCGACATCCTGGGCACAGGAGAAGCTGTACCAGCTGATTAATTACCGGTATAACGCCAGGCTGGCCACAGTGATAACAACATGCTTGAATCTGGAAGAGATAGAGACAAGGGTCAGTTCCCGTTTGGTTGACCCGAGCATTAGCCTTATATTTAACATAATTGCCCCTGATTATCGCGGTGATATCAAGACAGTAAAGCCGGCAAGGAGTCGGCAGAGAACGAAAAACTAAGCACGCAGATATTCATTTTTGAGAGTAAGCATTTTTCCTGCTAAAATATTTCCTGACGCGAACGTGGGTGAAAATATAGTAAATCTACCGGTCCTGGTCTTAAATGAGAATTACCTGCCTTTGAACATCTGCAAAGTACGCAGAGCAGTTGTCCTGGTGCTCATCGGTAAAGCTGAAGTCGTGGAGAATGGCCGGGGTTATTTTAATTATGCCGCGGAGTCGTTCGAAATCCCCTCTGTCATAAGGTTGGTTTACCTTGTCAGGAAGCAATCGCATCCACGCAAAATGACCAAACTTGAAATTTTCAACCGGGATAAATATACCTGCCAGTATTGTGGCCGCGAAACAAAGGAACTTACTTTAGATCACGTGAACCCAAGGCGCCGCAATGGCGAGCACACCTGGGAAAATGTTGTAGCCGCCTGCATCCCCTGTAACCGGAGGAAGGCGGGACGCACGCCTGTGGAAGCCGGTATGCCTTTGCTAAGGCAACCACGCGCACCGGGAAACATAGGATTTTATGTCCCCTATCAATTTCTGCGGTCAAGGGCAGAATGGCATAAATACCTGCCACATATAAGGTGAATTGCCCGAAAAGGCCGAAATTACTTGGCATTCACCGGGACAACTTCACTGAGCCTGACTTCTATGGTCATGCCGGTTTCGAGCTCGGCCATCAACGTCTCTTTTACGACATTCCTTCCCACAATTTTGGCTTTTCCCATCTTGGTAACGATTTCTTGACCTATCTCAGGCAGCGTTCCTTTCATTTGGTGGTATTGTTCATATTCATAGCCAAGGCAGCAAAGAAGCCTACCGCATAGACCGGAAGTCTTCATAGGATTGAGGGCGATGTCCTGCTCCTTTGCCATCTTAATGGATACAGGTATGAACTCGCTAAGGAAGCTTACGCAGCACAGCTGGCAGCCGCATTTTCCCACGCCACCGATCAATTTGGCTTCGTCTCTTGCACCTACTTGCCGGAGCTCAACATGCGTTCTAAGTTCGTGACTAAGCTTGCGAACCAACTCACGGAAATCAACCCTCTTTTCGGCGTAGAAAAATATTATAAGATGGCTGCCATCCAGATTATATTGCGAGTAAATAGCTTTCATAGGTAAATTCAAGTTTCCTATCAATTCCTTGCTTTTTAACAGGGCCTTCCGTGCGCGTTCCCTCTGATGTTGCGCTTGGGAAATGTCCTCCGTGGTGGCCATGCGGATTATAGGTTTTAGGGGTTCAGCATTCTCCTGCGTAATATCCTTGGGACCGGCAACTACCCTTCCGATCTCATGGCCGCGGTTAGTCTCGACAACAACCAGATCATTTAGCTTGAGATTTAGACCTGAAGTATCAAAGTGATATATTTTACTCGCTTGCATGAAGCGGACACCAACTATAGTAGCCATTATAAGTTCGAGCTAACAGGATGCAATATCTGCTCTGCTCTTTTCTCCTTTTTGGGCATGTCCAGCATCAACACCTCGAATACCAGGTGCAAATTGGCATTATAGAATAAATAATTTAACGCTTTATTCAGCCCCTCAATAAACTCCTTTATCTCGATAACAGTGAGTATGTTTGCCCACGATCTGAGATCATTCATCCGGTCAAGATTGTTTATCGCTCCATCACAATTATATTTTATTAAAAGTACATCCCGGCACCACGATAACCAGAGTTTGATAGTATCTTCAGCGCCATTACGGTCCAATGATAGCTGTTGAATATATGACAGCCGTTCATCCCAGCCACTGGTAAGCAACGGGAAAAACTCTTTTTGCCTTACCTCTCTATAACTGAAGTAGCTTTCATCTTTAGTAGCGGACATGGCCCAGCCCAGACATCCACCAGATAACCTGGCAAGCAATCGTCTTCTTTCGGCACTCATGCCATCTATTAGGGAAAGCCTGGCTTCTATTTCCTTGGCAGGGATGGGCTTCAATTCAAACCTCTGGCATCTTGATACTACCGTAGGCAAAAGCATTTTTTCCTCTGCCGTGAGCAGGATTATTATTACGTGGGGAGGTGGTTCCTCAAGGGTTTTCAGCAGGCAGTTTGCTGCCTCCGCCGACATCAAATCGGCATTGTCTATAATAAAAATTTTAAACTTCCCCTCGAACGGGGGCAAATTGGCGCTTCTTTGCAGGAGATCCCTGATGGCATCGATGCTTATTTCGGTTGCTTTTTTCCTGTCCTTCGGATCCCGTCCGGCGTTCTTATCGATGTGTATCACATCGGGATGTTTACCCTGGTCGATCCTCTGACAGATACGGCACTGGCCGCAGGGAGACTCAGCATTTGAGCAATTAAGCGCCTTTGCCAGGTCAAGGGACAATGTCATTTTACCGACGTGAGGTGGACCAACAAATAAATAAGCATGGGCTAATGAATTCCTCCCGATCGACTCCTTGAGAAAATTAATGATCCTGTCCTGGCCGATAGTCTGCCACATTCAGGCTTCGCTCATTACGTCCAATTTCAACAGGTCTGAGTACTTTTGCCTTTTACGCATAGTCCTGGCCTTGCCATATTTTACGATTACTATAGCTGGGTGAGGTACCATATTGTAGTTGCTGGACATAGGGATGCAATATGCACCACATACAGGAATGGCAATCAAATCTCCGGAAGCAATCGCAGGCATATCGATATCCCTGATTAGAATATCCCCGGATTCGCAATAGCGACCAGCTATGGTTACTTTTTCGCCCGGAGGCGCTGTAACTTTGTTGGCAAGGATTGCCTCATATTTCGCATCATATAAAGCTGGTCTTATATTGTCGCCCATACCACCGTCGACATATACATAGGTTCTTATACCGGGGATATCCTTTATCGATCCGACCGTATAAAGGGCTACACCTGCTCTGGCGATTATGCTACGCCCCGGTTCGATAATGAGTTTGGGCTCTCTTAGCTTGTACTTGGATACCAGCAAGGTCAAGTTGTCTACGATTGCCTCAGCATAGTTAGCAGTTGATGGAATTACAGCAGATGTGACGTATTTGACGGCAAAACCTCCGCCGGGGCTTAATTCCGCCAGTTCAAACGAATATTTTATTTTCATATAAGCAGCGAATTTTAAGACCACCTCAAGTGCCTGTATATATGGTTCGGTTTCAGTTATGGGAGAACCGAGATGGAAATGTAACCCGCGGAGCTTGATGTTTTTTGCTATAAGTGCCTTCTTTACGGCTTGCTCTGCCTGCCCGGTGCCTACAGGGAAGCCAAACTTACTGTCAAGTATACCGGTTGCAGTATGACGATGGGTATGAGGATCTATCCCTGGATTAAGGCGGAGTAAGATATTTGCAACCATTTGTCGCTTGCTCGCAAGATTGTCCAGCAGTTCAAGTTCATGGAAATTATCAACTACAATCCTCCCTAGATGCCAATCTAATGCTAAAGCAAGTTCTGCTCCAGACTTATTATTGCCGTGAAAAAAGACATTATCGGGAGGAAATGAGATTGACTGGGCAACGCTGATTTCCCCGCCAGAGACGACATCAAGGCCCGCACCTTCCTCATTGAGTATTCGGCCTAATTCCCTGTTTATAAAAGCTTTTGAAGCATAGGCGACGAACGTGTTCTTATAGCGAGACTTGAATTCTTGAAGGATTTCCTGGCAACGGCTGCGTATCGTCGCTTCGTCGAAGATATATAATGGGGATCCGTATTTTTTAAGCAAATTGACACAATCACATCCGCCTATTACCAAATGCGAACGTGAATTGGTTTCTGCAGTTACTGGAAATAATTCAAGCCGGTTATCCATCATGCACAATATATGGTCAGGTATTTTTTGTTTAATGGGTATTATACTATCCCTGCTGTAAACTGTCATATCGTACCTCCCCCCAAATCATAATGGGAACGACATCACGGTCAGCTGCGGTGGCTATACAACAAAGTGTGAGGTGCACGGCAAGATTTACATCAGGGCCAGTGTAGCTTCAGCACCCACCAGGTGCCCGTTTTGCTAACGCAAACTCAGCCAAGCACTGACAATGCATTACTTACGAG
>CAYLRS010000054.1:0-8528 GCA_964385895.1 uncultured Dehalococcoidales bacterium | reverse complement strand
CCATGTTTTTACCAGGCGTAATCAGACCTCTCGCTCCCAAAATACAGTGAGCCTTCCGTATAAGGTAGCCTGTCATACCTGGACCTTTGCGATAATATCCGGTTGCACTCGCTTATCGCACGTTCAGAGATCCCTGGCCTGATGCAGCATATAGTATATTCCGTGTAATAGCCACGCCAGCCCATTGCCAGTCCGCGGCATCCGAATTTATCAAATATATCCAGGCAGAGATATATATCCAGTTCCTCAATAGCCCGGCCGGGCTGCACCATCTTCATGTAAAGGACGCCGCGGTTATAACAGGCGAGGTAAAACGCAGGATTCATGCCTGTGAGGGTATCCAGATCAGCTACGGCCTCGTTGAAACGACCTATCCTGCCCAGGCACACCGCACGGTCATTATAGGCTACGGCGGCTTCTTTATTATCCATGTCTATAGCCCGGGAAAACTGCTCGATTGCTGCGTAATAATCCATCGTCGAATAATAAGTCCTGCCCAGCCAGATGAATGCCGCTAGATAAGAAGGATCCAGGTCGATCACCTTTCTAAAATCGGCGATGGCCATGGTGAACTCACCCATTGTCCTCCAGGCCAGCCCCCTGTCGAAATAAGCCTCCTTTGCCGAGGGATCCAGCTCTATCGCCCGTGAAAGATCTGCAGCTGCTTTGCCATATTCACCCGTTGCAAAATAAGCGTGACCACGTATCTCGTATGCCTCCGCGGATTGCACATCACTATCAAGGAAGTTGCTGGCATCAGCGATCGCATAAGAATAAAGGCCTTCATTGGCATACGCCCGGGCACGGCTCAAATATACATCCTTATTCGCATAGCCATGCTTCATTGCTCCTGTAAGCGCCACTACCGCTTCCTGGTATTTATGCTGGTTTAAATTCTGTATCCCGACTTCATACTGGGCATGTCCGAATCTCAACCTGACATCGATACCGGGGTTGAAACTGACGGCCTTCCCGTAATTGAACGCGGCGCTTACGTAATCGTGATTTTTATAGGTTTCGTCACCTTTCCCGGCATATGCCCCGGCAATCTTTTTATCAAGCTTCAGTTGAGGATCCATGATTACCGCCTGGCTGTAGCTGATAACGGCATTGTTCCAGTCCATTTTGCCCAAAGACACATCCCCGTCCCGAACTTTCTGCTGCGCCGGGCTTAAACACGATGCCAATATGATGGTTACTGATGCCAGAAGCATCAAAACAGCAAGTTTCCTGGTAATGGAAGGTATCTTCACTGTCAGCATATGTGATAAAAACAACCTTGTTTATTAATCTAACGCCCGCTATATAATTAGAGCCGCAGGACTACGCGGATGCAATCGAGCGGATTTTACTTATGACGTACTCTATAGCCTCGTCGGGTGTCGAGGCGCCAGCCGTGATGCCGACAGTATGCTTGTCCCTCAACCAGCGCGCTTCTATTTCGTCGGCGTTCTCTATATGCTGTGTCTCAACTATAGGAGAGCATACCTCGGCCAGCCGCCGCGTGTTGGCGCTGTTATGGCCCCCGACCACTATCATAAGGTCGCTGTTCCCCGCAAGCTCCACAGCAGCCGACTGCCGCTTCTGCGTCTCCTGGCACAGCGTGTTGATAACGCGAATTTCCTGTGCCTGCGGCAGCAGCCGCTGTGTAAGCCTGTTGATAAATGCTGTGAACTCGCTACGGCTCTGCGTTGTCTGCGCCAGGATGCCTACGCGTTTGGGCAAATCGTCAAGGCGGATTTCATCCGCGTTCATTGACGCGATGGCGTTCTTACCGGCCCAACCCAGCAAACCGCGGACTTCCGGGTGGTTCGCTTCACCGAAGATGACCACGCCAAATCCTGCCTTTGCCAGCCTTTGTGCCGCCTTCTGGGCACTGCGCACTATGGGACAGGTGGTGTCAATCACCCTTGTGCCTTTAGCATTTATTCTTTCCAGCGTAGCAGGGGAAACACCATGCGAAGAAATGGCGATGACACTGCCCTCGAGTTTGTCCACATTATCAACCACTCCGACGCCCAACCCTTTCAGCCGTGCAACGACGGTTTTATTATGCACGATGGGACCGAGGGTGGCGATTTTCATATCGCGTCCCGCAGCGCCTTCAATTATCCTGAGCGCCCGCCGCACGCCGAAGCAGAAGCCCAGCTCCCGCGCCTTTTCGATCTTCATATCTCTAATACGTCATTGCCAGTACTTTTTATATGCCATTGCAAGCAAAGCGTGGCAATCCCCTGATCGAAGATCACCGTCTGCCCTATCATTATGAGATTGCTTCGTCGCTACGTTCCTCGCAATGACATATTACTCTTGTTTCTAATCGTATACTCCGTCCACAATTACTTCGCCTTAAAATCAGGCTTGCGCTTCTCAATGAATGCCTGGCGGCCTTCCTTGAAATCCTCAGTATTAACGCAGTACTTCTCAAGCTGGTACTCGATCTCAAGGCCGTTGAGCAGCGTAGTACTCATACCCTGCAGCATGGCCTGCTTGGCCGCCCTGGCCGCCAGTGGACCGGGCCTTAATAGTGCCTCCGCCATTTTCTTAGCCTCGTTCATCAGCTCTGCCAGCGGGACTACCTTGTTAACCATCCCGATGCGGTACGCCTCCTGCGCATCGATGGGTCGGCCGGACATCAGCATTTCCGCAGCTCTGGCTGCCGGAATAGCCCGCGGCAGCCTTTGCGTACCACCCCAGCCGGGTATGAGGCCAAGTGTCACCTCAGGCACACCGAAGGTAGCGCTCTCAGCCGCTATCCTGATATCGCAGGCAAGAGCGACTTCCAGGCCACCCCCCAGGCAGGCACCATTAACAGCGGCGATCATGGGCTTCCATATTTGCATGTGCTCGCAGATGGCGGGTGCTGGCATCTGTCCCCTGTGCACGCTTTCCTGTATCCCGGGCAGGGTTTCCTTGATATCCGCACCGACTGAGAACGCCCTCTCGCCGGCGCCTGTTACTATGGCAACCCACAGGTTATCATCGTCGTTAAAGTCTACGACGCAATTATTAAACTCGTTTATCTGATCCGGGTTGAAGGAATTAAGCGCCTCCGGGCGGTTCAGCGTGATGACGACTATTTTACCCTCTTTGTGGTAACCGACTGCCATGGGGAAACCTCCTTATTCAATCGTATTTTAACCGTAAAATTATACCAGATTTAAGACGCCCTCACCCCGAATCTCAAATTGACAACCGATCCGCCGGCCAATAGACTATACCCGATCCAATGAACTCTCAGGCTAAAATCCCGAATTTCTTCATCCGCGAAATACCTTTCCTGGTGCTGCTGATTTTCTGGGTGATCTACGCCGGCATCGAGATCATCCGCGGCAGGTTTGATATCCTCACCTCGGTCGTCCCCACCGGGCTATTCATCATAGCCTATATCGTGGCACGCTGGGTTTCTAAAGAGAATAAAGACTGAATCTGAGCATCATGGACCTGTTTCTTGCGTTGGAACTGATTGCGCTGGCGCTCAGCGGTTTGTTGATCTGGCATAGCGCCCGCACACGCGGCGCGGCCTTTACCTGGATATTCTTCCTCGGCGGCGCATTCCTCGGGCTGATCCGCGAGAACGTGGTCGCACAGGTTGCCGCACTAAACCTGTACTCTTACAGCCCGGCGACTTTCCACCTCTGGATCGGTGCGGCGCCTCTCATTCTAATGGTATTCTGGTCATACACCATCTACCTGGCGCTGACATTCTCCGAGGTCATCCTGGGAGGCGATCTCATCGACGGCAAGCGCAGTGCCCGGGTCATCCTGCTGGCCATGGTTTTCATGGCGTCCTATGCCTGCCTAAACGAAGCATTTGCCAGCATGTATCCCATGGTGCTGTGGAAGTTCAAGCCGGCGCTGGTCATCTGGGGACAAACGCCCGCCATGGTGCTCTGGGGTTATGCCGGCATGGCGCTGATTTTCCTGACAGCGCTGCTCATCGTCTATAAGCTGCGCATACGCACGGTCTACCGTGTTATGATCTTCTGCGCCTCGGTCATCGTCATGATACCGCTGCACCTCCTCTGGATCGCCATCTTCCGCCTGGCAACGTCTTTCATCGGCTGATGGTAGTAGCTGTAAACAGGATGTTACGAGGTCTTTTTAGCATGTAATTGCGAGGAACGAAGTGACGAAGCAATCCCCTGGTATTACGTCAAGCGACATTCCTTCGATCATGAGATTGCTTCACTTGCGTTCGCGATGACATAAGAAATACTGGGGTTGTCACGCTTCGCCCGCAATGACATGAGAAATACTGGTGGTTGTCACGCTTCGCCCGCGATGACAGCTGGAGTTACTTCTTCAAGAACTCGTCTATTTCCCGTGCGAGTTTCTCGCTCTCCTCAGTCTCCAGTCCCTCGCCGGTCTCCAGCTTGCGGACATAACCCTCGATTTCAGGTGACTTCTGGAAAAGCTGCCCTATTTTCCCGTTCTGCTCCATGACCTCAGCGTCAAGATCGCGTAAATCTATCCCGAGGCTGAACCTGACATTAAAGAAATCCAGCAACCTTTTGCGGGCGCGGGGGTCATCCAGCGAAACAAGGTAATACGGTACCGGCACCCACAGGTTCACCGCCGGAATACCCCGCTTCTTTGCAGTCCAGAGCAGATAGGAATTGAGGGTAGGTTTCTGGCCCGGCGGCGTCTCGTAGTCCGTGTTGCCCATAACCCCGAAGGGCTCAAGCATCTCTTTCATCTCGCTTGAATTGACGATGGAGACCAGCAGCCGCGGCATTGTGTGAGCGGCATAGGAGATCATGGCGCCCACAGCATATATCTGCTTCACGCCGCAGTCCTTTTGCGCTACATCCAGGACCGCATTCAAGAACCTGTGCCAGTCCGTCCTTGGTGTGTTACTCTTGAAAATGACCAGGTTATGCTCGTCGCTCACGTAGAACTTGCTATCAGGGAACTGTGCTACGTCATCCGCAACCACCACCCCCGCCATAGGGAAAAAGCCCTCTGGCATAATCTCAGCAAATTCCCTGAAGCCCAATTTGCGGATGAGGTAATCGATGGAACTGGCGCCAAGCCCGCAGGCGTCTTCAATCCAGCCCGTAATCAGCGCAGGTCTATCGAGATTCGGCTTTTCATATATCCTGAAGGACGGCTCTGCGCTCAATGTTGTTCCTCCCTCCCACCCCGCTTGAAGAATTTATCTATGTCTTCCAGTATCTTCTTCTTGTCTTCTTCGGTGATGCCCCCTGTGCTCTCCTGTGCCGCCACTGTGGCCTGCTTGAGCCGGTCAAGCTGCTCCCTGATCTCCTGGGGCAATCTTTCGTATAGCGCGGATAGCTCCCTTTCGCTCTGTTCCGCAAGCTGGTTGATAGTTTCCAGGTCTGCCCGGATACCGAGCGCTGAGGTAAGCACTTCCAGAACCACCTTCGAGCCCTTGGGGTAAGGGAAGGGAAAGCCCTGGAGGTAGACGGGTATCTCTCCCATGATACATATGGCATCGATACCGCGCCGGCGCGCCGCGCCCAGGAGCAGCCCGTTGAGTCCCGTAATATTGCCCTGTCCTCCCCTGCCCTCGATGTCAGACATCAGCACGGTGTTATCGTAATGCTTTATCTCGTCTAACAGCCGCTGAGAATTGGGCACAGCCCAGACCCTCGATTTAGCCGTGTGGTGGATCGGTGCAACCGCTGCCCCGGATGTATAGATACGTCTGCAGCCGAACTTCTGCGCCACGTCCAGCACCAGGTTTGCCATTGCATAGGCCTTGCCGCCTTCCGCGTATATCCTGCCACCCTCTGCCGGCTGCTCTTCTCCCAAGAATAATATTACGTCACGCTTATCGGTCCTCCTGTAATAAAACCCGCTGGTGGGGAATTCCATATCAACCAGCTCGCCGTCGCGGATGATCACCTTATTAGGATAGAAGAAATCCACGGGTTCTATGCAGGCTATTTCTTCGGCATGCATGGTCCTGCGCAAAGCATCCACAGCTATCAGCCCGATATTGCCGATGCCGGGCCAGCTCGCCACCAGCACAGGATCTATAAGCTCGGGTTCTTTAATATATCTAATTACCATACTCCCTCACGATACAAAATTATTATAGCACACCCTATGTAGCTGCAGGGGTGGACATTCATGTCCGCCGAACAAAGCGGGCGGGTTTAAAAATCCGCCCCTACGCTCACTAAATATCTATAGTAATTAACACGTCCAGATACGCGCGCACATTTGACATAAGGCAGGATAAATATAAAGATATATGTAGCATTGTATTGTGGAGGGATCCGGGGCTATAAAAATTGCCTGCAAATTGGTGAAAAATCGGCTGCGACGGTTAAAATAGATTGGCGATGAGAGTCCTCATAGTTGATGACAGTGCCAGCAATGTAGACTTCCTGGAGCAATTGCTCAGGGGAAAAGGCTACGATGTCATCTCCGCTACCAACGGCGAAAAAGCCCTGCGCAAGCTGCAAAAAGAAACCGTTGACTTAATTATTTCTGACGTAGCCATGCCCGTCATGGACGGGATCCGCTTCCTGCAGGCTTGCAGGGAAGATGCCCGGCTGAAGAATGTCCCTTTCATGCTGCTAACGGATACTCGTTTCAAGCAGCAGGATAAAGACCTTGCTATTAAGCTGGGCGCCATGACCTACAGACGTAAAAAGGATGAGCCGGACGAACTGGTAAAGGTCATCGAAGAGGCCGTTGCTGCAAAGCCCGTGCCGAAAAAGAGAGGCAGGAAGCCGCAGGTAAAGCCTGCGGTCGAAAAGCGCGATGATCCTCTGAATCTGTTCACACATAGCCTTGTGCAGAAGCTGGAAAATAAGATGCAGGAACTCGAGATAGAGATCGCCGAGCGCAAGAAAGCGGAAGTAGCACTCCGCGAAAGCGAGGAGAGGTTTCGCATAGGCTCTGCCAGTGCCAGCGATCTAATCTGGGATTGGAACATCGCTACAGGCAGATTGGACTGGTTCGGCCAGATCGACGAGATGCTCGGCTATAGCCCGGGGGAGTTCCCGCGCACCATCGAGGCCTGGGAGAAATCCATCCATCCCGATGACCGTGGACGTGTAGATGCAATCCTCGAAAAGCATTTGAAAGAAGGGACTCCTTATGAAGAAAAATACCGCGTGGTGCGTAAGGACGGCAACGAGCGGTACTGGGTAGATCGTGGCATTACTATGTATGATACAATGGGCAAACCCTACCGCATGGTTGGCGCCTGCACTGATATTACGGAACGTATACAAGCGGAAGAAAGGGCAGTGATACGCCGTGATCTTGTCAAATCCCTGGTTACAACGGTGAACCTCGATGATGCGCTCAAGCTCTGCCTAGATGCAGCGCTCAAAATAACGGGCATGGGCAGCGGCGTTATCTACCTGGTTGATGAAAGGACAGGCGGATTGCGTGCATCCGCCCAGAGGGGTTTCTCCGAGGATATCGTAAGTAGATATTCAAAACTGGGGGCGGATTCCGCCAATGCCCGCCTTATCATGAAGGGACAGCCGCTATATGTCCGCAGGGAGGAGTTTACAACGCCCTTTGATGAGCAATTCAGCCCGCAGGACTTCTCGGTGGCAGCAGTTATTCCGGTAAAGCACGCGGACAGGGTCATAGCCTGTCTCATTATAACCTCTCGCAGCCTTAATGACGTGCAGCCAATCGCTCGCAGCTCGCTGGAAACAATAGCTGCGGAAATCGGCAGCTACATCGACCGCATAAAAGCCGGGGAAGCCTTACGGGCAAGCGAGCAGCGTTATCGCTTTATCGCCGATAATACTGTCGATGTCATCTGGGCAATGGACAGTAAGCTCCGGTATACCTATATCAGTCCCTCGGTGACCCGCCAGCGCGGCTACACGGTCGAAGAGGCCATGGCATTGAACATCACCCGGGTGCTGACCCCTGACTCACAGGACACCGTTCTCAAGCATTTGCAGGCAGAGGTGTCGCCCGAGGCGGGGGTACGGTCAGGAAGCATCAGCACTTTCACGCGGGAAATGGAAATGTCCCGCAAGGACGGGACCACGTTCTGGACTGAAACCTCGTTCACCCTCCTGAGAACGGCTGACGGTGAGTTTGCCGGCCTGCTGGGCATCTCACGCGATATCACCGGGCGCAGGCAGCTTGAAGAGGCAGTTGTAAAATCCGAGGAAAGATACCGCACTATACTGGAGAGGATGCAGGACGCCTATTATGAGGTGGACCTGTCCGGCAATTTCACCTTCGCCAATGAATTTACATGCCACAGCCTCGGTTATACGCGGGAAGAGATGATGGGGAAGAGTTTTCGCTTAATGGTACCCGAAGATGAGAAAAAGAATATGCTCATTGCCTTTAACGAAGTGTATAGAACCGGAGAGCCGAATAAGGGTTATGCCCACAGTATCCTGCGCAGGGATGGCCGCATAATATTTGCGGAGTCTTCCATCCATCTTCGCAGAAATGAGCAGGGAGAGGTGACCGGTTTCAGCTCTGTTAGCCGCGATATCACCGAGCGCAAGCAGGCGGAGCAGGCGATGCAAACTATTATCCGTACCGCTTTGGATGGTTATTGGCTT
>CAYLRS010000053.1:0-8528 GCA_964385895.1 uncultured Dehalococcoidales bacterium | reverse complement strand
CTCGCTGCAGGCAAAATCGTCATACCTGTCAATAAAAACCGGCATATATCACACGTTTGCGGTATAGGGAAGGGCCTCAAGATCAAGGTCAATGCCAACATCGGTACGTCGTCTGATTACGGTACGGTCCCCAGCGAGCTGGAAAAGCTCCATGTCGCTGTAAAATACGGCTCTGATACGGTCATGGATCTTAGCACGGGCGGGGATATCAAAGCAGTCAGGCAAGCTATATTGAAGGAAAGCACAGTCCCAATCGGAACTGTGCCTATTTACCAGGCTATGATCGAAGCAGGAAAAAAGTACGGGCCGCTCGTTGAAGCTACCGTCGACGATATATTCTCCGCGATAGAACAACAAGCTGAAGAGGGCGTCGATTTCATGACCGTGCACTGCGGCGTGACGCAGGCAGCTATAAATTCATTGAAAAGTCAGCGCCGTGTTACGGATGTCGTTTCCCGTGGTGGTGCTTTCCTGATTGGGTGGATGCTATATCACCAAAAGGAGAACCCGCTCTATGAACATTACGACCGTCTTCTGGATATTGCCCGCAAATACGATGTGACATTGAGTTTGGGGGATGGAATGAGACCCGGGAGCCTTGCCGACGCAACAGATAGGCCACAGATACAGGAACTGATAACCCTGGGGGAGCTAGTTCAGCGGGCCTGGGATGCCGGCGTTCAGGTCATGGTTGAGGGACCAGGGCATCTGCCCCTGGATCACATCGGTATGAACATGCAACTCCAGAAAAGCCTGTGTCATGAAGCGCCATTTTACGTGTTGGGGCCCCTGGTAACAGACATAGGTGCAGGTTACGATCATATCACCAGTGCCATCGGTGGAGCCATAGCCGGCGCCTACGGTGCTGATTTCCTGTGTTATGTAACGCCTGCCGAACATCTGTGTCTGCCGGATGCACAGGATGTAAAAAACGGCGTAATAGCCTCGCGTATCGCTGCCCACGCGGCCGATATCATCAGGAGCGGGGGTAAAGCCGCAGCATGGGATAGGAAAATGTCCATTGCCAGGAAAAACCTCAACTGGGAGTCGCAGGCAGATTTGTCTCTCGACCCTGAAAAAGTCCGTAGCCTGCATAGCAAATACAGCATCAAAGGCCGTGCTTGCAGCATGTGCGGAGATTATTGTGCTATGGACCTGGTAGAGAAATATCTCGGCATCACCGCTACTAAATGTTGATAGGGATATTATGTCATTAGATGAAAGCAGAGATAATTTCGATCGGCACTGAGCTACTCCTGGGTGAGATAACGGACTTAAACGCCGTTTATCTTGCCAGCCAGTTACCCTTACTCGGGTTAGATCTGCATTTCATTTCTACTGTTGGCGACAACAGACCAAGGCTAATCGAAACTCTGAATCACGCCTGGCAAAGGTCAGATATCATTATCACCACCGGGGGACTGGGTCCAACCGAAGACGATATCACCCGCGAAGCCATAGCTGACTTTTTCAAAGAACCGATCTCAATCGATCAATCTCTTGTCGACCAATTCAAAGAGCTATTCAGCCGTTTCAATATGGAAATGCCGCAAAGCAATATCAAACAGGCTTCTATTATACCTTCCTGCCAGGTGATCCCCAATCCACGGGGAACAGCGCCGGGGTGGTGGGTGGAGAAAGATGATCATGTTGTCATCGCTATGCCGGGTCCACCCGGCGAGATGCAGCAAATGTGGACTAATGTGGTCGCACCAAAACTGCAGGATAAGTTCTGTGATGCCATAATATTCTCCAGGACACTGAAAACGTTCAGCCTCAGTGAGGCCAAAGTCGGGGAAATAGCAAGGACATATTTACAGGCCAGGAACCCGACTGTTGGTATTTACGCCAAGCCAGATGGTATCCACCTGCGCATTACTGCCAAAGCCAATACAATCGGCGAGGCCCAAAAACTGGTTAATTCAACTTCCGGTGAGATTCAAAACCTGCTAGGTGACTATATATGGGGGACTGATTCTGACACGCTCGAAGGGATTGTGGCAAATTTATTCGTACAGAAAAAAATGAGTCTGGCAACTATGGAGGCTGAGACAGGAGGTATTCTGGCAAATATAATAACAAATATACCGGATAGTTCAAAATTCTATAAATGTGGTATAGTGATTAGCCTCGATGACATGAAATCGGAATTCGGTATAAATGAAGGTATTGTAGTACAGCATGGCGCAGTGAGCCAGGAGATGGCACGCGAACTGGCTTCATCCGTCAGAGAAAAATACGGGACTTCGATTGGCGTCGGGCTAATAGGTGTGATGGAATTTAAAAATACAAATAACGATCTTGGCACTATAATGATAGGGATCGACGATGGTAAGAGTACTTACTCTTTTAAAAAAATTTATCCTGGCACCCGTTTGCAGATCAAGCAGAGGGCAGCGGTTTCAGCTCTCTTTGAATTAAGAAAAATCTTTGCTATAGGAGACCAATATGCACCTGATAATTGATGGCTTCGGAAAAAACAGGGGGATTTTGCAGGATGAAAAATTCATCTACGAGCTACTGGATACCTACCCTGCCAAGATAGGAATGACCAAAATCTCTGACCCTGTCGTTTTCCGTTACTCAAGTTTAAAGCCCGAAGATTGGGGTATAACAGGCCTGGTATTTATCGCCGAAAGCCATATCAGTCTACATACTTTCGTAGAGCGTAACTTTATTAACATCGATGTGTTTTCCTGTAAAGATTTTGATGCAGCGAAAGTTATTAAAGACCTCAAAGAAAAATTCAAGCTCGTTAGACTCAGAAGTTGCCTTGTCCGCAGGGATTGGAAGCCAGACGAACTTACAGAACGTGCAGAGATTCTACAATTGAATTCTGTATGAGCAATAATGAAGTTCTTTTTTCACAACCCGGAAATTTTGCCGGGCTTACTTCGCCCCATTCAAACTTCAAAACGGCAAAAGCCGTCATTCTTCCCGTTCCCTATGACAGCACAACGGAGTGGCATGGCGGATCCCGTGAAGGCCCCAGGTCAATAATAGATGCTTCGGTCTATTTAGAATGGTATGACATAGAGCTGGGTAAAGAGATCTACACAGTCGGCATTCATACTCTAGCAGAGCTGCAACCTTCATTCAACAGCCCGGAAGAAACAGTTCAGCGTGTATACCAGGCAGCTAAAGCACTCCTGGATAAATCCAAATTTATTGCCATGTTAGGTGGCGAGCATTCCATAAGTGTCGGCGCGGTTAAAGCATATAAAGAAAAGTATAAAAACTGCTCGGTACTGCAGCTGGACGCACATGCCGATTTAAGGGATGAATATATGGGCACCAGGTACAGCCATGCATGTGCCATGCGCCGTATTTTAGAATTATGCCCCATTACGCAGGTGGGCATCCGCAGTATGAGCCTGGAAGAAAAAGAATTCATTGATCGAAATAATGCACGTCCTTTTTTACTGTCAGATACAATTCCGCCTGCTCTGCCCGTCGATGATATAATCGACTCTCTTTCCAACGACGTCTACATATCAATTGATCTCGACGTCTTCGACCCATCGCTGATGGCAGCCGTGAGCATGCCCGAGCCTGCTGGCTTGAATTGGCGTGAAGTCAATAATCTATTACAACTTGTTTCCCGCAGTAAAAATGTCATAGGTTTCGATATCGTTGAACTGTGCCCTGCCCAGGGTCCGGCAGCATGCTCCTTTATAGCCGCCAAATTAGCTTATAAGTTAATCGGTTATTCCTTCTTTAAAAGCTAGTATTAATAGTCTGGAATGTCATTAACTCTTTATTTTCTTTCTGAACCATGTTCATGTGCAATAAAATGTGCAATAAAATGTGCAATAAAATTGACAATATATACGGAAATATTTTAATATTTACAGGTTTATCAAGAAATGCCCTCTAAACAAAAGCCCCAGTTATCGAAGCCGGGCGCTACCCTGGGCGAAACGGCTACTCAATTCTTATCAACCATATCCTCCGATTTAAAAGCAGAGGTACATCAGGAAATCTTTAAATTCATCCGCTGGTATGGTGAAGAACGGCAAATAAGCTCTATCTCAGGTCAGGAAGTCGCCAATTATTCAGAGCAATTTTACAATTCGGCTACACAATCACCCGAGCATCTAAACATAGTTAAACGTTTCCTTACCTACGCATATAAACAAGGTTTTACATCATCCAATTTCGGCACGCACATCAGGATAAAAAAGATTCCCACCAAAGCTTCAACTGGTGTAGCAGTAAAAGCTGAAGAACCGGTAATTCTTACCAGCCATGGCTACCAAGAGCTGAAAAATAAGCTGGCCTCGCTTAAGAATGAACGCCCCATGATAGCAGAAGAATTGAGGAGAGCCGCGGCCGATAAGGATTTCAGGGAAAATGCCCCCCTTGAGGCAACTCGGGAACAGCAGGGTCATATCGAGGGTCAAATAAGAGAACTCGAGGATACGCTGAAAAGGGCCAAACTGGCTGAGGCCGGGCTAGGGAAAGGTGTCAAAGTGTCAATTGGTGACACGATACTGCTGGAGGATCAGGGTACCGGAGAAAAGCTGGACTTCACACTTGTTGGCTCGAGGGAGGCCAATGTAAAACAGGGGAAGATATCTATTATCTCACCTATGGGCCAGGTCTTATTTAATAAAGAAATCGGTGACACGGTGAACGTGAATGCACCGTCCGGCATAATCAGCTACAAGATCTTGGATATTAAGCGGAACTGACGGATTTAACGGATAACCTGAATTTTAAAAATTATACGACTTTAATTATTGGTTGCATTAAATTATAATAATGCGGTTGCATTAGAAGGGCATCTGAAGGCCGCGAGCTGCGGTGATTAGCTGGCGACTCTATTATTGTGTTATGTAGTAATTCAATTAAATATGGATAAAGAATTTTAAAATAAGGAGGTACCATGGATTTTAAACTAACGGAGGCACAGCTAGCGCACAGAAAGGAAGTGTTCAAGGTCTGCGCGGAACTGGATAAGAAAAAGCCCAAGAGCTGGGTAGGTTTCGAAAGCCAGTTCGACGATGAGGAAGGCTGGGCATTTCATTTACTATGCGCCAAGGAGTTTGCCAAGAGGAATTGGCTGGCGCTCGGATGGCCCAAGGAATACGGCGGCAACGGTGACATGATGGACAAGGTGCTCTTCCAGGAGGCGCGGGGTTATTACGATCTGCCCGGCGCGGACATCTTCGGCGTGGCAATGCTTGCCCCCACTTTACTTGCGGCAGGCAGCGAAGAATTGAAGAAGGAGTTCCTGCCAAAAATCGCGAACGCTGAAATCATGTTTTGCGAGCTCTGGAGCGAACCAAACGCGGGTTCAGACCTGGCTGCACTCGCAGCATCGGCTGTCCATAAGGGCGATGAGTTTATAGTAAACGGCCAGAAAACGTGGAACACGGGCGCCCACTTTGCAGACTGGGCCTTCGGCGTTTACAAATCCGATCCTAATGCCAAGAAACATCACAACCTCACGTTCCTCCTTTGCGACATGAAGAGCAAGGGAATCACGGTCAGACCGATCCCGTATATGAGCGGCACGCATGTTTACAACGAAGTTTACCTGGATGATGTCCATATGCCGGCCAAGTACATCGTCGGCCAGGAGAACGAAGGCTGGGCAGTAGTCAACGTGCTTGCCGGTTTCGAAAGGTCGAATCTCGATATGGTTTACGGGCTTGTCCGTGGAATAGAGGAACTTGTTCATTTCTGCAATGAAAACAAGCGCAACGGACAGCCGCTGTCAAAGGATCCCATAATTAGAAACAGGATCGCAGATGCGGCCAGCCAGCTTGAAGCGGTCCGCTGCCTGGCCTATCGCGTGGCCGACCAGCAGAACAGGAACGAGATGGGCCTGATGGACGCTGCCGCGGTCAAGATCTTCGCCAGCGAATTGATGGAGAAGTTTGCGCACCTGTCCGCTGATATCCTCGGGCCCTACGGCCAGGTCAAGCACTCCAAGTTTGCCAAGCTTGCCGGAAGCGCTGAATACACCTACCAGGGCTGCTTCGTGCCCATAGTATCGATGGGGACTAACGAGATCCAGCGCAACATCATCGCCTGGTACGGCCTCGGCCTGCCCAGAATGAAATAATTGCTTGTTATTTGATAAGGAGGAAAAATGGATCTTAGACTAACTGAACAGCAGGAGATATTGAAAAAGTCTGCCAGGGACTTCCTTACCAAGGAATGTCCTAAAGCTAAAATCAGGGAACTGGAAAAGGACCCCAAGGGATACGATCCCGAGCTCTGGAAAAAAATGGCCGAGCTGGGCTGGCTGGGATTCAACATCCCCGAAGAGTACGAGGGGATGGGCTATTCCTTCGAAGACCTGGCGGTACATATCGAAGAGGTCGGCAGGAATATCCTCCCGGGCCCATACTTGAGCACCGTCGTAAATACATATGCCATAGTTGAAGCCGGCACCGATGAGCAGAAAAAAGAGTATCTTTCCAAGATTTCGTATGGCAATCTCATCGTTACATTGGCTTGGCTCGAAGAGAACGGCTTGTTCGAGCCCAGTGGTGTTACCCTGAAAGCCGCAAATAAAGGCACTGACTACGTTCTCAACGGGACAAAGATGTTCGTTGATGGCGCTCACGTTTCGGATCTTATGATCGTCGTCGCCAGGACCAAGGAAGGAGCTGGCGCAGACGGCATTACGCTCTTCCTGGTCGATGCCAAATCTTCCGGCATCAAAACCGAGGAAATCCCCACTATTGCCCATGACCACCTCTGTGAAGTGGTCTTCAAAGACACCGCAGTTCCGGCGAAGAATGTCCTCGGCAAGGTCGACAAAGGCTGGCCTGTACTGCAGATGCTCATCAGGAAAGGCTCCATACTTAAGTCGGCTGAATCGCTCGGCGGACTGCAGACCGTCCTCGAGATGACCATTGCCTACGCCAAGGAGCGCGTACAGTATGACAGGCCCATAGGCGCCTTCCAGGCGTTGCAGCATAAAATGTCCGATATGTGGATTGCCATGGGCACCAGCAAGTACTTATTGTATGAAGCCGCCTGGCTGGAATCCAACGGCATGCCCAGCGCCAAGGAAGCTTCCATGTCAAAGGCTTATATCAACGAGGCCTACAAGCTGGTAAGCGCGCTCGGCGTCAAGCTCCACGGCGGCATCGGCACCAGCAACGATCATGACGTACCCCTTTATTTCCGCAGGGCCAAGGCCGCCGACACCGTCTACGGCAGCACCGATTATCACAGGGAACTGGTTGCTCAGCAAATAGGCCTTAAATAAATCAAGATTGCTAACAATAAAAAATCCCTCGGCTTCATTAGGTCGAGGGATTTTTTATTACACCCGAATTGCTCCGATACTGATATTGTGTTATACTTTCCAGCGGTTTTCCAGCAGGATTTTTCTCTTGCGTCAGGAGGTTAATTAGTTTTGGCAGAAACGGTTACGGTAAAACAACTACTAGAAGCCGGTGCCCATTTCGGACACCAGACAGGTCACTGGCATCCAAGAATGAAAAACTATATCTTCACTCAAAGAAATGGTATTCACATTATCGACCTTGAACAAACGGTGACTCTCTTAGGTAAGGCCAGCGCCTTCGTCCGGGATCTTGTTAGCAATGGGCAAACCATTCTATTCGTTGGCACGAAAAAACAGGCCCAGGATATTATCGAAGAAGAAGCTAAAAGATGCGGTATGTTTTATGTGAATCAGCGCTGGCTGGGAGGGATGCTGACCAACTTCAATACCATACAGGCGCGGATAGATTATCTTGTCAGGATGGAGGATAAGAAGTCGCGGGGCGAGCTTGACTATCTCACCAAAAAAGAGAAGCTGAAAATGGACAAGGAAATGGGCAAGCTGAATAAGCTCATGGGCGGCTTCAAAGAAATGACCGCCCTGCCAGGAGCTTTGTTTATTGTTGATCCTACCAAGGAAAAAATCGCGTTATCGGAAGCGCAGAAAGTGGGAGTGAAAGTTGTCGCCACTGTAGATACCAACTGCAACCCGGACGGCATTGATTACGTCATACCTGCGAACGACGATGCTATAAAGGCAATTAAAGTAATCTGTTCCCAGATGGCAGATGCAGTGCTCGAAGGCAAGATGCTGGCAGAAGCCGAGGAGACCAAGTATACTGAACCTGCGGATTCTGGAAATTCCTAAACTTTTGCTGCCTAGACCGGGCAAAGGTTTTACTAATCAAATATCGTCCCAACTTTAGACCTTTCTTAATCCTGAAGGAGGATTGAAGTGGAAATTTCGACTGATCAGGTAAAGGAATTGCGCCAGAAAACCGGCGCTGGGGTAATGGATTGTAAAAAAGCGTTAGCTGACGCTAAAGGCGATCTCGATAAAGCGTGCAGCATCATTGCCGAGCGCGGGCTTGCCATCGCCAAGAAGAAATCCGATAGAGTTGCCGACCAGGGGATTATTGAGTGCTATGTTCATACCGGGAACCATCTGGGTGTTATGGTTGAAGTGAATTGCGAAACGGACTTTGTGGCCCGCACCCAGGAATTCAAGGAACTGGCGCATAATATTGCTCTTCAGGCATCAGCCATGGACCCGCAAT
>CAYLRS010000052.1:0-8651 GCA_964385895.1 uncultured Dehalococcoidales bacterium | reverse complement strand
CTCCACTCCGGACCTTGCCATCTTCTGAACCGATACTCCGAGTATCTTTGCTTTGGGATAATGCTTTTTAACGTTGGACAGTATCTCGCTGTAAGCCTTCCCCGCCTGTGTGACATTGGCAACTCCCAGCTTCACACCACCGGAATCGCTTTTATGCACAACGTCCGGCGAAACTATCTTCATAGCGACAGGGAAGCCCGTCTTCCTGGCCAGTTCCATCGCCCCTGTTTTGGATGCTGCCAGCTTCGCTTCCACCACGGGGATCTTTGCCGATTTCAGCAGCTCCTTAGATTCAATTTCAGTAAGCAGCGTACGCTTCTCTTTCCTGGCTTTATCCAAAATTTCAGCTTTAATCATTTCTCATCTCCTCGTTAATTCTGGAATAATTCGCAAAAGCTCATACGGGAAAATTTGCTACATTTTAGCCAATATAAAGCCTTATTGCAAAATGCCAGCGTAAAATTATATCATTACTTGTTTTGATTTTGGGTTCAATCTGCTGTGACCACCGCTGAAAGTCCCAACAAATTAAAAGTCCTCGGTATCGCCGCCAGCCCGCGTCTAGGTGGCAATACCGACAGGCTGCTCGACCAGGCTGTCGCCGGAGCCGCCAGCAAGGGCGCACAGGTCAAGCAGATTATTCTCGGCGACCTCGAGATAGCGCCCTGCCAGCACTGCGATGGCTGCGTACAGACAGGCGGCATATGTGTAATCGAAGATGATATGCAGTGGATACACCAGGATTTACGTGAGTTCGACCGCTTTATTCTCGCCGCACCGGTATTCTTCATGGGAGTTCCCGCTCAGGCAAAGGCCATGATAGACCGCTGCCAGGCCTTATGGGTGGTCAAGTACCTGCTGAAACTGCCCGTGGGCACAAATAATCAGGAGCGCAGGGGCATATTTATTTCGGTGGGCGGGACAAAGTATAATAACCTGTTCCAGGGCTCTGTGGCCACGGTTAAAAGCTGGTGTATCACCCTCGATATCAAATATGCCGGAGATTTGCTTTTAGCGGGCATCGACAGCTACGGTGCCGTAACAAATCACCCGACAGCACTCAAAGACGCGTTTGCACTGGGGCAAAAACTGGTTGATTAAAACATTTAAATTATAAGGAGGTACATATGGATTTCCAGCTAACCGAGGAACAGAAGATGTTCCAGTCCATGGTGCGCGATTTTGCCAACAATGTAGTAAAGCCGGAAGCGGCCAGGATCGATGAGGAAGGCAAATACCCCGCCGGGATAATTAAAAAGGCGGCCGAGCTCGGCATCTTTGGCATCACAATTGACGAGAAATACGGAGGCAGCGGCGGCGATTACCTGTCCATGACGCTCTGCTCAGAGGAGCTGGCAAGGGCTTCGGCAGGTGTGGCTACAATATTTTTAGCCAACCTCTCGCTCGCCTGCTACCCCATCTATAAATTCGGCACGGAAGAGCAGAAGAAGAAGTACGTCACCCCGATAGCGAAGGGGGAAAAGATATGCTGCTTTGCGCTAACCGAACCCGGTGCTGGCAGCGATGCGGCTGCCATGCAGACCACAGCCACACGGGATGGTGATAATTTCGTACTCAACGGCAACAAGATCTTCATTACCAACGGCGCTGAAGCTTCGATCGCCGTGGTTTTCGCCACCGAGGACAAGTCAAAGGGAAATAAGGGAATCTCAGCTTTCATAGTCGAAAGCAACACGCCCGGCTACTCGGTAGGCAAGCTGGAACATAAGATGGGCATTCACGGGTCTTCAACTACCGAGCTGATCTTTGAGAACTGCAGGATACCCAAGGCCAACCAGCTGGGCGAAAGCGGCAGGGGACTTAGATATGCCCTTGAATCCATTGACTCCAGCCGCGTCACAGTTGGCGCACAGGCATTGGGCATATCACAGGCTGCCTTCGATGACGCAATCAGCTACGCACAAACCCGCGTCCAGTTTGGCAAGCCGCTGGCCCAGCATCAGGCCATCCAGTGGATGCTGGCAGATATGGCCACCCAGATCGATGCCGCCCGTATGCTGGTCTACCGCGCCGCCTGGCTCAAGGATCAGGGCCTGCCCTACATGAAAGAATCTGCTATGGCCAAGCTCTATGCCGCCGAGGTTTCCAGCTTCGTAACCAACAAAGCCATGCAGATACACGGCGGCTACGGCTACTGCAGGGACTATCCCATGGAGCGCTACCTCCGCGACGCCAAGATCACCGAGATCTACGAGGGCACTTCAGAGATGCAGCGTATGACCATTGCACGCGCAATCACGACGCAGTAAAGATAATTAATTCAGGGGGACGGCTATTGCCGGGCAATGCCGCGTATTTGTGATATGCTCCCGATGTCTTCGGCGGCAAAAAAGTTATACATCCCGTCTATGACCTCGAGAGCAGCACGTGGATTCGTCAGCGTGGCCGTTCCCACCTGAACAGCCGTTGCTCCTGCCATAATAAATTCCAGCGCGTCCCCGGCATTCGCGATCCCGCCGCAGCCTATGACTGGAATGCCTACCGCACCAGCCACCTTATAAACCATGTACAGGGCAACAGGCTTCACCGCAGGTCCCGATAGCCCGCCCATGATATTGCCCAGCACAGGTTTTCTTTTTTTAGTATCAATAGCCATACCCCAGATGGTGTTTATCAGCGATATAGCATCGGCACCGGCTTTTTCTACCGCTTTCGCAATCAACACAATATCGCTAACGTTGGGGCTCAGTTTAACGATTACAGGCAGCGAAGTGGCTGATTTAACCGCCCTCGTCACCTCAGCCGCAACCTGGGGATCCGTGCCGAACTGCATACCACCAGCTTTTACATTGGGGCAGCTTATATTTATCTCGATGCTGCTTATGCCGGCTACGCCCTCGAGCTTTGATGCTACCTGCGCATATTCGTCTACGGTATCGCCTGCAATGTTTACGATTACAGGCACCTGCCATGTCGCCCAGAGCGGCGCTTTATCTTTAACCAAAGCTTCCACGCCGATATTCTGTAGCCCTACCGAGTTCAAGATGCCTGAACTCACCTCTACTATGCGGGGCTGCGGGTTACCATCTCTGGGACGCAATGTTGTGCCCTTGCAGACTACGGCTCCGAGCTTCTGGATGTCAATGAGGTCACAGTATTCATCACCGTAGCCGAAGGTGCCAGAAGCAGTCATGACGGGGTTTATCAGCTTCAGCCCATGAGCTATGCGGACACTTAAATCAGGCACCTTACTCATGTTTTGACTTCGGGCTTTATTTTCCTGACTGAGTCAAGCTTGCCATCCATGGTCAGCGGCTTGTCGATCCTATCATCTATCTTGAGCGTGGTCACCACGCGCACGGCCCCCTTCTTGAACGGCACCTCGTGCATTTCCCTCATCACCTCAAGAATCTCCTCTATGGGACCTTCGATTATCGTGCCCATGGGATTCAGGCGGTAAGAGATATGCTTTCTACGCGACAGCACGTCGATACATGCCGCCACATATTCGCTCACGCTGGCGCTGCCGGTGCCGATGGGGATCACCGCTATCTCTGCTACGACTTTTCTACCTTTCATACTTCTTACCGCTGAATTTTCTGTATATAGTATATACAAGCCCGTCACGAAAAAACAGCAGCTGTGCTATCAAATACAAGCTGATTTTAAATGTGTTAAAATTTCTAATATATCGGTGGCAATTTCGACTATGGAGCAGAACAGTCATTATCATGTCAGGCGTATGAGGGACGGCGACATTGACCAGGCGCTGGAGATAGACCTGGATGCCTTTCCCACACAGTGGCCACACCCCACAGCCAATTCCTTCCATCACGAACTGCGCAATAAACTGGCTCACTACCTGGTAATTTACCGTCAGAACGATACCGGAACTGACCATGAGGGATCGCGCACCATAGGTGTCAAAGAGATAATCTCCTATATCAGGCATTTTTTCGGCCACGACCGCTTTTTCGGACCGGAAAAGACGCCTGCACCGAAGGAGTACCTTGTGGGCATAGCAGGAATATGGATGATGGTGGATGAAGCACATGTCACGACCATCGCCGTAAGGAGATCTCACAAGCTGCAGGGGTTGGGCGAATGGCTGCTCACCTGTATAATCGAGCTTGCCCTGCAGCTTAAAGCTAAGATGATTACCCTGGAGGTGCGTTTATCCAATACGGTTGCACAAGCCCTCTATGAAAAATACGGCTTTGTAAAGGCTGGCATACGTAAAAAATATTACTCGGACAATGCCGAGGACGCCCTGATAATGAGTGCGGATGAGTTGACTTCATCCTCATTCCAAACAAGGTTTCAGCAACTTAAAGCAGAACACCGGACACGCTGGAGCCATTGCTACATTCAACTATAATGAAAGAATGGAGGAGCTACCATGGGAGAAATGAAAAGCGCCTGGCAGATAGCCATGGAAAAAGCTGACAAGCTGGGAAAGGCCAGTCCGGATGAACTCAATAGCATCAAGTACGAGCCGGAAGGCAATAAAATAGCGTCTATCTACTTGCAGGATGATAAATACGCCCTGGCCGCAGAGGTGGCGAAGTACTCGGGCAGCGAGGCTGCCAGGTTCATCAACAGGGGCATCGAGGAGATTCTCATCAGGACCATTACGCTGCCCCACAACGATGAGGACCAGCGGAGGACAAAGAGGTCGATGGACGGCCTGAGGATAATCAAGGAGAATAAAAAGCAGCTCGAATCTATTTTGGGGCTGGTCAATAACCTGCTCAACCAGTACCAGGTGGCGCTGCAGCAGACCTATTCCGAGTTCAAGAAAAAAGCTGAGATGACCATACAGCAGGCAGGCCGCAGCATGCGCCAGCCGCCCGGTGGTAACCAGATGCCGCTGGAACAGAAGCTCCAGCTCCAGCTCCAGGAAGAGTGGCGGCAGATAAGCAGCGAGCTTGACGCTCAATACGAGCGGGCACTGGATGAGCACAAGCAGAAAATACGCGAGCTAAAATAGCTAATAATCGAATGGTCTATTCTCCCACCACGGGTAGAACTTCGGCATGTCCTTGCCCAGTTTCATGGAGAAGCTGGGAGGCCGTTTTTCCAGGAACGACATAATGCCTTCTTTGGCGTCCGGCTTGCCGAAGATCCAGTTAAGCGCTCTGGATTCCAGTATATGTGCTTTCATGGGGTGATCCTCACCCAGCATTTTCCACATCAACTGCCTGCACAGAGCCACAGATATGGATGATGTATTCTGAGCGATCTGGGTAGCGATCTCGCGGGCACGGGGGATGAGCGCATCGGGTTCCAGCAACTCACTCACCAGCCCGCGTTCATAGGCCTCCTGTGCGCCGAACACCCTCCCGCTGTAAACCCACTCGGAAGCCACGCCCATGCCGACGATGCGCGGCAGGAACCAGCTGGCACATCCGTCGAAAAGTATTCCCCGCCTGGCAAACACCAGACCCATCCTGGCATTTTTAGAAGCGATGCGTATGTCCATGGGAAATGTCATGGTTATCCCGAAGCCTACCGCTGCACCGTTGATGGCAGCGATCACAGGTTTCTTCAAATCATATATACGCAATACAACTACACCCCCTTCATCCCTGTGAGGCTGGTCATCTTCCCTGCCCGAGAACCTTTCCATGAAGTATGACCCTTTGCTGGCATCCTCACTGAGGTCGGCTCCGGCGCTGAAGGCCTTACCGGCCCCGGTTACGATCACTACCCTGACTTCATCATCGTTGTCGGCCCGGTCGAAAGCGTCCAGAAGCTCAATACATGTCGAAGCCCCGATGGAGTTCATTTGCTCAGGCCTGTTGAGCGTCAGCATCAGGATTTTATCCGAAACCTCGTATTTTAATTGTTTGTACTCCATTAGTCCTCCTGGTCCGTTTATTTACGTGTTTTAAATAATTGAGACCAAAAAGGCCTCCCGTAATTAGTGTGCGGGAGGCCCGAAATTGTTGATTGTCTACCTATTTTCTCTTTTGGATTCCGAGTATCTTCCTGGCTTCAGCGGGAGTGGCTGGTTCCCGACCAAGGCAGGCAGCAACTTTGACGGCAACTTCCACCTGCTCGTAGCTGCCCTTGGCCATCTCGCCGTTGGGCAGCCTCGTATTGTCCTCGAGACCAATCCTGATGTGCCCACCCATGAGGCAGGATTGCATTATTGCCGGATACTGCTCAGTGCCTACGGCGCAGGTTGTAAAATTCGAGTCCTCAGGTAGCGCGTGCACCAGAGACGCAAAAGTATCAGGCCTGAATTTATGGCCGCCGGCGACTCCCCACACAAAGTTAAAGTTATACGGCTTCCTGAAAATGCCCTGCTTGGATATCAAAAACCAGTTATCAAGGCCGCCCATATCGTAGATCTCCGCCTCCGGCCTGCATCCCATCTCCTCCATCTCCTTTCCGAATTCATGGAGCATCCCGAAGGAATTTACGAAGACGTTATCAATGAGAATGGCGCCTGTCTTCCTGTCCAGGACGCTGAAGTTCATCGTGTTGGTATTGAGAGACGCGCTCTCAGGCTTAATCGCCCTGATGGACCTTAGTCTGGCTTCCATATTGAGCTTGATCAGGTTATTGATCAAATTCACGCAATCAGTAGCTTCGAATGGGCCAACCGGGCACGGTGTCCCGACCGAGGAAGTGACCTGTACGATCAGGTCCGGCACGCGCTGCTTTATGGCATCATATACGGCTTTGACTTTCTCCACCTCAGAGGTATGAAAGCCCCCGAGGACTTCGTCGCGAGCATGGATGTGTACCATGGCCGCACCCGCTTTGAGGCATTTCTCCGCCTCATCCGCAAACTCCTTGGGCGAATAGGGAACCGCTGGATTGTTGGCCTTGAATGTGGCTGACCCCGCCAGTGCTGCTGTAATGATTACTTTACCTTCCATTGACCTCTCCTTTCTTTGAAATTTTTGGATGCCGCCGGGAGCGGCATTTATGCGACTATTATATCACCTTATCCGAATTTTTAAAGCATTGCATGTATGCCTTTTCTGCCCCTAACTAATCATTAAATTCCAGTGTCCGTGCTATTTGTTTCCAGAGATCGATTTTATCCGGGGCATAAGATAAAGGACAAACGGCTCCGAAAAAAATATACCGGTTCTTTTTTTGGGCCCCGAAAGCGTAACATTGATATGCCAGGGAAGCTGAAGACTTCGATTCGTATAAAAATTCATAGGCCGGAGTTATCCCATCTGCCAAAGTGGTGGTATTATCTTGAGCAATAAGCTTGGGATTTGGCTTCCCCCCCATCGTCCGTATTGCATCCTTTGCCCACTCTTCTACAACCGATTTAGTATCTACTCCAAATGCCCCGGTTACGATAACCATGATATTATCCGCCTGCTGTGTTACTGAAGTATTTACAGCCCCGAAGGCCGCTCCTCTTGTGGTTAATTGCTTCGTCACACAATCCTTCGGGTACTTGAGCACGAAATTGTAATTATCGTTTTTATATTCGTCATATGCCCACGGAGGCGGAGGCACAGCCTTCTTTTGTGGTCCTGTAGCTGAACCACCTGGAGAACTGGGGTTAGGACTTATCACCATCGTTACCTGTATCGTCTGTGGCGAATTACGTGCGCCCATCGCTTCGACGGTGATACTGTCCTTGTAGGTGCCAGGCTGTAGGCCGGATGGCGAAATAAAGATTTCAAGGTTCTTTGAATAGCCTTTCTCCAGAGCACCGTCAGCTTCATTCATCCACAACCATGCCTGTGACTTACGTGCTGCCCATATCATCACGCCCCCACCCTCGTTCATAAGTGTTATAATCTTGCTGGAGGTTGGGGACTGGCCTTCTTTGAACTCGAGTGACAAAGCTTGAGAGCTTATTCCTATTTTGGGAGACGTATCAACGGGCTGTTGAACGGGAGGCGGGCTGGCAGGAGCCGAGCACGCGATAAGAGTTACTACGGCTAGAATCATAATTACCGATAATCCGGCTGAGCTATTTCTGTAGTGCAGGGTAATCAACGATAATAATTTCATGTTTTTATATTAACTATTATAGCAGTGGGATCAGTATAAAGTATTGGTGCCCCCAAGGGAATTCGAATCCCTGTAAATGTATCTAAACTGGTTAACAATTTATCCATCTCTGAGTTAGCAGCGTTAAGCAAACTATCGAAATCTTACATTTCTCAGGTCAAGAATGGCAAGAAAAATCCGTCAGAGAAACTGATTCAAGCCATACTGCATACTTGCAAACCCCGCAAACAGGTCAAAGATATCACGGATGCAGCCACGGCTATTGAATTATTCCTGAAATCGAGAAGGGATGGCATATCTATTGGCACGATAGATTATTATTGCAAATATTTATCCAAGTCCATTCCTGTTATTGGGCTACAGCCAAGTCCCAATAAAATAAGCTCCTATCTATCTGCTTTGAATTGCACCACTGGTGGCAAGCACGCCTACTATAGAGCAATATCAGTATTCTTTCACTGGCTTTACAGCCAGAAGTCAGGATTTGAATTCTCAAAGCAAAATAATCCTATCGACTTAGTCGAACCACCGAAGCGAGCCAAATTACTATTGCCATGCATGAACAAGAATCAGGTGCTCTTTCTCCTTGAAAAAGCCGTCAGTGTGCGTGACAAAGCCATAATTGCTCTGTTTACAGAAAGCGGACTTCGCCTCAGTGAATTGCTTAATATCAAGCAGCGTGATATCTGCTGGGA
>CAYLRS010000051.1:0-8800 GCA_964385895.1 uncultured Dehalococcoidales bacterium | reverse complement strand
AGTACTTTGTACGTCAACTCAACATCCAGATAGCCGTCAGGGGTTCGAAATAGGTAATATATCTCTAAACCAATAACAAGTTCTTGTTGGTAACCTCGAATGGGGAATGTAGCGTTCTCTTGATAATCACTGCGGAAGTTGCTAAAATGGCATATTCGGATTCGAAGCATAAGCGAAAACCAGCACAGCTAGCCGAATTACTATTTCAACGCGCGGGGAGGTAATAATGCATCAGAAAGAGGGCTATTTTCAGGGCACCGGAAACTTTAAACTTTACTGGAGGTGCTGGCTGCCCGACGGCCAGGTTAAAGCGATAATACTAGTAGCCCACGGACTGGGCGAACATATTGCCCGCTATAATAACCTGGTCAACAACGTCGTACCGCTGGGCTACGCGGTTTACGGCCTCGACCACCAGGGCCACGGCAAATCCGAGGGCACACGGGTATTCGTCGACCGCTTCCAGACTTACCTCGATGACCTCAAGACTTTATTTGATATGGTGCGCAAGGATAACCCGGGTAAAAAGATAATCCTCTACGGCCACAGCATGGGCGGACTGATAGCCGCCGCGTACGCGCTTCAGCACCAGGCGGAGATAGACGGACTGGTGGCTTCTGCCCCGGCGCTCAAGCCTGGCGAGAGCATCACGCCCGCTACCATCGCCCTGGCCAGGATACTCTCGGCCGTCGCTCCTAAATTAGGCGTGCAGGCCCTCGACTCCACCTTCCTCAGTCACGATAAGGCGGTTGTGGAAGCCTACGACAAGGACCCGCTGGTTTATCGAGGCAAGATAACGGCGCGCCTCGGCTCGGAACTCTTCTCGGCGATGTCCAAAGTCGAAGCTCAGATGCCGTCCATCACTCTTCCTTTGCTAATCCTGCAGGGTTCGGACGACAAGCTGGTAAACCAGGACGGCGCTAAAACGCTGTATGAAAAGGCCGGCTCGAAGGATAAGACCCTCAAGATATACGACGGTTTCTATCACGAGGTGCACAACGAACCGGGCAACGCAAAGGTCTTCGCCGACCTTGATGCCTGGCTGGACAGTCACCTATAGAATAAAAAGTAAAATCCGGTCCTCACGCCTGTTTATAGCAGCGCTAAAATTAGGGCCACAATCCAGCCTATAAGGGTCCAGCCAAGCAGGAGATTCAGCAAGAAAATAAGCAGCAGGTTGCTCTTCTTCCTCACGATCCCTATTATCGTCGGGATGAAATATATTGCTATGCCGATTAAACTCCAGAGAAAGGCAAAGGGCCCTCCGAACCACTCCGTGAAAGGCATAGTCGGCATATGTGGCCAACCCATTGGCGGAGCATAACATCCGAAAAGTAAAATCGCACCAAGAAGAACCATCGCGAACAGAACCTTCTTCATATCAACCCCCATAACTCAATTTGAACAAATTGTACCTTAAACGCCTTCTTTTTACATGTAGTTGCATATTTCTTTCCGGGGCTTTCTTTGAAGCGCGTTTCACCACGATGCTATAATTAGGCTGCAACCGCATGAACGCCCCTTCATATTTGGTCGGTCTCATCACTACTTTCCCGCATACAGGAGGTAAAGCCACATGAAACTTATACGAGGAACTCAGGTTTTAATAGTTTTAGCACTGATGTCACTGCCGCTTTTCAGCCTCGGCTGCGGCAGCTCCGGCGGGGCTGATATATACCTTGAAGGCGTGAATATGGGTTCTGTCTCCATAGAGGGCAAGCCTGTCACAGGCCTGCCCACGCAGAACGTGAACATCGTCCTTAAAACCGGCGCCAACAAGATCATGGTAAGCCAGTCCGGCGGAAAGACCACCATCAAGCTTCAGCCCTCCGGCGCCGTGATAACCAGCGGGGCTGACGGTATCTCCTTTACCGGCGTGGAGCCCGACCAGGTCGAGATCAAGTGGGAAAAGAGCACCAAGTAAGTTAATGGATATCCTGGCAGGCCTGAACCCGGCGCAGCAGGAAGCGGTAAAGCATATCGAGGGACCGCTCCTGATACTTGCCGGACCGGGCAGCGGCAAGACCCGCGTCATCACACACCGCATCGCCTACCTCATCAAGACCTGCGGCGTTAGCCCCCGCAGGATCATTGCGGTAACCTTTACCAACAAGGCCGCCCGCGAAATGAAGGAGAGGCTGGAAAAGCTTCTGGGGCAGGTCTCCGAATCCCTCACCGTCGGCACATTCCACGCCATCTGCGCCCGCATACTGCGCCAGGACGGCAAGGTTGTCGGCCTGGAAGCCAACTTCGTTATCTACGACGAGGAGGACCAGCAGAGCCTGATCAAGCAATGCCTGCAGGACCTCAACCTCGACCCCAAGCAGTACAATCCCCAGAAGATCCGTAATGCCATCAGCTTCGCCAAGAGCCAGCATATGACGCCGGCTAAATTCGCCGGCGAGTCGCGCAGCTACTGGGACGAGGTCGTCGCCCGCGTCTATGAGCGCTACCAGGAGCAGCTCGGGCAAAGCAACGCCGCCGACTTCGACGACCTGCTCATGAAAACCGTACAACTCTTCGAAAAGCATCCTGATACACTGGAAAAATACCGGTCGCGCTACCTGCATTTACTTGTTGACGAGTTTCAGGACACCAATATCACACAGTACAACCTGATCCGCATGCTGGGTGGCAAGCACCGCAATATCTGCGTGGTGGGCGACCCCGACCAGTCCATCTACTCCTGGCGCTTCGCCGATATAGGCAATATCCTGAGCTTTGAGAAGGACTCCCCCGACGCAACGATAATAGTCCTCGAGCAGAATTACCGCTCCACCAAGAACATACTTGAAGCCGCCTCCAGCATTATCTCGATGAACTCCAGGCGCAAGGCCAAGAAGCTCTGGACGGAGAACCAGACGGGGGCGCCCATGTTCGTGGTTAAGACCTACAACGAGCAGGACGAGGCACAATTCGTGGTGAACGAGATACTGAAGCTGACCGGCAGCGACAGCATCAAGCCCGGCGACTGTGCGGTTATGTATCGTACCAACGCGCAGTCGCGCGCAATTGAAGAAGCTTTCGTCCGCTACGGCATGAAGTATAAGCTGGTGGGAGGCACGAAGTTTTACCAGAGACGCGAGGTAAAGGACGTCATCGCTTACTTGAGGGTCATTCACAACCCCTTCGATAACATCAGCCTCTCCAGGATCATGAAGGTTCCGGGCAGGGGAATCGGACAACGCACGCTCTCTGACCTCAGCAACCGGGCACGGGACAATAATATCTCTCTTTTCGCCGCCATGAAGGCTGCCAGTGAGGGCAGGGGGCCCGGGTTCGGCTCCAGGATAAAGACAGCTGTCACAGGGCTCTACAGGATGATCAACGACTTCATCGTGGAGAGCCAGCAGATCGGCCTGGTAAATTTGATGGACACTGTGCTGGAGAAATCCGGCTACCGTGAACATATACGGGAGGAGGAGGACGGGAAGGAGCGCTGGGAGAATATCCTGGAATTGCGCACGGTCGCGCTGGATTTCGATAGCCTCCCACCCGGCGAAGGGCTGTCTCCCTTTCTGGAGCAGGTCAGCCTGGTATCAGATGCCGACGAGATCGAAAACAGGGAAGACATGACCACCCTGATAACGCTTCACCAGGCCAAAGGCCTGGAGTTCCCTGTAGTTTTCATCGTAGGAATAGAGGAGGGGCTGTTACCCCACAGGAGGTCGATGGAGGAAGGCGGGGATGATCTTGAAGAGGAGCGCCGCCTGTGCTACGTGGGCATCACCCGCGCTGAGAAGCATGTATACCTGCTGCATACGGCACGGCGCAGCATCTTCGGTGGCAGCTCTGAGAGCACCCCCTCCCGATTCCTCGCCGATATACCGGAGCACCTTATTGAGAGCAAAGGGCTGGCGGGCATCCCAGAACAGCAGGGAAAGCGATCCGAGAGGTATGAGCGCCGCAGGTATGAAGACGAGGAAGGCGTACCCATAACCACACTGCTGGCGAAGAGACAACAATCTCCCCCGAGGGAAACCATCGAGCTGAATCCCGGTGACCGCGTGCGGCACAGCAAATTCGGCGATGGCCAGGTGATCGGCATGAGGTCTGCTGGCGAAGATAAGGAAGTCATCGTGGCATTTGAGGCGGCCGGGGTGAAAAAGCTCCTCCTGAGTATGGCCCCACTGGAAAAAATCTGAAACGGCTTTATAAAGTCGAAATCCTGGTCTGGCTTTGATAGATCTGCTTGACGGCCTCAACCCGGCACAGAGAGAAGCGGTGCAGACCGTCGAAGGTCCGCTTCTGGTGCATGCCGGCCCCGGGAGCGGCAAGACGCGGGTCATCACCCACCGCATCGCCTACCTGGTCCAAAACGCCAGGGTCAACCCGCACCATATCATGGCGGTTAGCTTTTCCAAAAAGGCCGCTGAGGAGATGAAAAGGAGGCTGGACGAACTCCTTGGCCCAATAGCTGAACAACTTACGGTTGGCACCTTCCACTCGGTCTGCCTGCGCATATTGCGCCGCGAAGGCATCCCCGGCCTCGGCACCACCTTTGAGGTATATGATGAGGATGATCAGCGCAAGCTCGTAAAGCAGTGCATGGAAAAGGCGGGGCTGAGCACCGAGGACAACGATTTACGCAGAATCAAGGCGGGTATCAGCTATGCCAAGACCGGGATGGTCAATCCGGATGACATTATCCCAAAACAGGGAGACCGCTTCGACGATGCTATGCTCATGGTATATCACGGTTACCAGAAGTTACTGAAGAAGCAACGAGCCCTGGACTATGATGATATGCTGGTATATACCTATAAGCTTCTTAAGGAGAACGACGGAATACTGCGTAAATACCAGCAGTTATACCGCTACATCCTCGTCGATGAGTTCCAGGATACCAGCACTCTGCAATACCAGATCATTAAATCGCTCGGTGCAAAATACCGCAACGTATGCGTAGTCGGTGACCCTGACCAGACTATTTATTCCTGGCGTCAGGCGGAGATCGGCAATATCCACAGCTTCCAGAAGGATTTCCCCGGCACCAGAGTCATCGGCATGGAAGAGAACTACCGCTCCACCGGGACTATTGTAGATGCCGCCAACGCGCTGATTGCAAACAACAGGTTCCGCAAGGAAAAACGGCTCAGCACTTCCCGTGATAAAGGCGAACCAATTGCGGTGATCAAACTCGATGACGAAGGCAGTGAGGCTGCATTTGTCACCCGCGAAATCAAGAGGCTGGCTGAAGAACGTAGCCAGAACTATAACGATTTCGCCGTGCTTTACCGCGTCAATGCACAGTCCCGCGCCCTGGAAGAAGCTTTCAACGAGGCGGGCGTCCCGTACAGGTTGGTCGGAGGAACGCCCTTCTATAAAAGGCGCGAGGTCATGGATATGATTGCCTGGTTGCGCGTGATGCGCAATCAGGCGGATGATGCAGGTCTTACCAGGGTAATTAAAGTAGGCGGAAAAGGCATCGGGCCACGGACCCTTGCCGAGCTGCAAGCCGAGGCTGAGAAATCAAAGCGGCACCTTTACCAGGTGCTGGAAAAGGCGGCTGCGGGCATCGCGCTGTCGCTGGCTGCCCGGACTCAAAGAGCAGTTGCACGTTTTTATGCGCTACTCGAGGAACTCCACACCGAAAGCAAGTGGGTCAGTATCGTGACCCTGATGAATCGCATAATCGAGAAAACAGGCTACCGGGATTACCTTAAAGGTGAGGATGGCTGGGAAGAGCGCTGGGAGAACGTTCTGGAACTGATGTCACTGGCCAGCGCTTACGAGCATCTCAGCCCTATCGAGGCGCTGAATTCCCTGCTCCAGAAGATCAGCCAGGCATCAGAGGCAGCCGACAGGAAGCAGGAAGCCAGGGCTACGGTCTTCCACACCCTGCATGGGGCCAAGGGCACCGAGTTCCCCATCGTTTTTATAGTCGGCGTTGAAGAAGGCCTCCTTCCGCATAGCAAGTCAATGGAAAACCATGAGCGGCTGGAGGAGGAACGGCGCCTGTGCTATGTGGGCATCACCCGCGCCATGGAACTTGTATACTTAACGCACACCGAAAAACGCCATCCCTTTGGTGAAATCAGCTTCCGTATGCCGTCGCGCTTTATACGCGAATTGCCTGTAAAACTCGTTATTATTAAAGATCTGACCCGTAAGGAATAAATAACATGAATGAGAATAAACCTGCCGGGGCACTGCACTTTCCCGAAGGCTTCCTCTGGGGTGCCGGCACCTCCGCCTACCAGGTCGAGGGCAACAGCTTTAATAACCAGTGGTATGAGTTCGAGAAAGCTGGGGGTATCAAGACAGGCGACACATGCGGCATGGCGTGTAACTGGTGGGAGGACGCCGAGAGGGACTTTGACATCGCGAAGTCGATCGGCCTCAATTCCCTCAGGCTTTCGGTAAGCTGGGCAAGGATCGAGCCGGAGGAAGGCTTATTCGACCCCGAGGCCGTTGAGCGTTACCGGCAGATGCTCTCTGCACTCATATTCCGCAGCATCAGGCCCATTGTTTGCCTGCACCATTTCGTGCATCCGTTGTGGTTCGAGAAGAAAGGGGCTTTCCTTTCCAGGAATTGTGTTGAAGATTTCGCCCGCCGTGTCAGGTTCACCGTTTCCGAATTGGGCGATCTCTGCAGCGATTGGATTACCTTTAACGAACCCAACGTCTACGCGTTACAGGGATACCTGGACGGGGAATACCCACCTGCTATGAGCGGCAGGCTGTTCAAGTATTTCGAGGTACTGGGAAACATGGCACTTTGCCACGCGGAAACCTACCGCATCATACACGATCTGCAGCCGGATGCCAGGGTGAGCTTCGCCAATCACTTCATAATTTTCACGGAACAGGAGAGACAGCCCTTTGACAGGTTCGCTGCTCGCATAGCCCACGCATCCTTTAACGATGTTTTCATAAAGATGGTTGCTGAGGGCAAAGCCCCGCTACTGAGCCGGTTACACGGAAGATTGGAGCAGGTGAAAGATACCTGGGACTTTATCGGTGTCAATATCTACGGCGGTGTAGATGTGAAATTCGATATTACGCAGGCAAAGTACGGGTTTGTCCGGCGTATAATGCCCGCAAACCGCCGCACCGGTGACCTCGACCCCGAGGGGAACGCCATGTTCGGCGAGATCTACCCCCAGGGCATCAAGGATGTAGTAGAAGACCTTGCTAAATACAACAAGCCTTTCTTCATACTCGAAAACGGCGTGCCTGACAGGGAGGATAAGCTGCGACCCTGGGTCATCGCCACCGCCGTAAAGACAATGTACGACCTTATCCAGCGTGGGTTCAATATATTAGGCTACCACCACTGGACTCTGGTGGATAACTTCGAATGGGCACTGGGGTACTCCATGAAGTTCGGGCTGGTGGAGATGGAGCCGGTGACGCAGGAGAGGAAGCCCCGCCGCAGCGCCGAGTTCTACTCGGAAATCATCAGGGAGAACGGCCTGACCGCCGATATGGTCAGGAAATACGTGCCGCAAGCCCTGCCTGAAATCTTCCCCGGGTTGAAATAGGTGCTACTGCAGGAAGCCAGGGCTATATTCCAGCGAAAGTATAGCGATAGAAGCTGCGAAACATCCCGTATTGACGCAGCAATAGCGCAATGTTAAATTATCCCGTGGCATATCCACATAATTTTACAGCACAAGGGGGTGCAACATGATATCCTTCAGCCCTAGCGAAGAACAGCAAATGATCGTCAATACGGTCAGGCAGTTCGCCACGGACGTCATGCGCAAGAAATACAGGGATTGCGATGAGGCAAGTGAGATTCCGGCAGATATAATCGATGCCGCCTGGGAGCTTGGCCTCGCTGTAAGCTGCATACCCGAGGAGTTCGGGGGCGCGGGCTGGGAGCACTCAGCACTCACCGGTACGTTCCTGGCCGAGGAGCTGGCCTGGGGCGACCTCGCCATGGCCATGCACATCCTCAGTCCGTCGCTGGCCATCATTCCAATCCTGGAAATGGGCACGGCCGAGCAAAAGAAGAAATACCTGCCGCCGCTCTGCGCCGGCAAGTTCACCGCCGCCACAGCTGCCTTCATCGAGCCACGCTATAACTTCGATACCAATGATTTCGGCACGGTCGCCAGGAAAAACGGTGGGTACGTCCTTAACGGAGAGAAATGCTATGTCCCGCTGGCCGCTGACGCTGATTTCATGCTGGTTTACGCTAAAGAGGGAAATAAAAACCAGTGTTTCATCGTGGATAAGGGGGCAAAGGGGCTAACGATTGGCGAGCGCGAGAAGAATATGGGCATCAGGGCCCTGGCCACCTACGAGCTTGCCCTTAAGGACTGCAAGCTGCCAAAAGAAAGCCGCCTGGGCGGTGATAAGGGATGCGACTTCAACCGCCTGGCTAACCTTTCCCGCGTGGCGCTGGCATCCATGGCTATTGGAGTTGCCCGCGGCGCGCTGGAGTTCTCCCGAGATTACGCCCGTGAGCGCCATGCCTTCGGCGATCCCATCGGGTCACGCCAGGCCATCGCCTTCATGATCGCTGATATGGCCATCGAGGTGGATGCCGCCCGCATCCTGAACTGGGAGGCAGCCTGGAAGCTGGATAGGAAGGAAGACGCCACCAGGGAAGCCTGCCTTGCCAAGATGTACGCCGATAACATGGTGATGATGGTTACCGACTACGGAGTGCAGGTAATGGGCGGGCACGGCTACGTCCGCGAAAACCCTGTCGAGCTCTGGTTCCGCAACGGCCGCGGCTTCACCACCTTCACCGGCATGGCCACAGTATAAACAGGAGGAAGGCAATGATAGGTTTTGAACTTGCACCTGAAGATAAAGCCAAGATAGAGGAAGCCGGAGGCTCGGT